>JAQICU010000244.1 GCA_027858325.1 Candidatus Cloacimonadota bacterium | reverse complement strand
AAATCGCACGTACGGTTCTGAGGAGAGGGAGAAGAAGCAATTCTTCTTCCTTATCCGACCACAGCCAAGCAAGAAGAGATAGTGAAAGGAGTTAAATTATGATTCAAATCCAATCCTTTGATTTAAGAATAAGTAAAATATTCATTATTCTTTTCATTCTATTTCTAATATCGCCAATATTTGCCAAGAATCAGAAACGAGAATACGTATTCGTTGTTTCACCTACAACCGGAATATTTTCTGGAATAAGAGTAGGTTTTGGATTAGATAAAAAATATGAAAATCACATTTGGGAACTAACATTGAATTATAAGAGTGAGTTAATTTCTCATGTTGCAGGACCAAAAATAACGTTCAAATCAATGAATTCAAGTTTTTTCGACAGTATTTATCTTCAAGCTAACAAATTTTGGAACCTTGAAAAAAAGAAATCTTTCTTAATTTTAAAAGTAGGTTTTTTTCTCATGCCTCCCCTATCATTTGCAACAGACAGTGGTGTAGATTCTGACAATAATGTTTATTTTTGCCCATTAATAACAGTAGGATATGGATACAGCTTTAAAGTCTCAAGAAAAATCAATTTCCAACCTTCTTTAGATATAGGACTGCAATCAAATTTAATTAATGTTGGATTAGCGTTTACATTTTAATCTAATGATGATAATTGAATGTTTAGAATTTTATTAATAAAGATTCAATAATTGTATAATCGAGGGTGAGGTTACAGAGAATGTGGCTAACAAGCGTGTCGGCTTTAGGGCTGGTCAGTGCTCTTTGTTTGAATCTTCCGATTCAAACAGCTAGTCAGTTTGTTTTGGGCGTGATCGTTCCGATCCCGCCGCACACGCAAAACATTACAAGTAACTTTCAAAGGAGAGTAGGGGATGATCGATTCATAAAAAAGTAAACTGTAGAATGGTTCTAATTTGATGTTTAGAAGAAACCCAAAATTTCGATAATCAAAATTGTCAGGTTTATTCGCTGACTTAAAATCGTTAATAAAAACCAAAATTGGAGGAAAAGATGGAAAAGACAAAATTGTTATTTATTATGTTGATTGTTGTATCGCTTATTTTCATCTCTTGTAGTGAAGATAGTACAGGTCCTGATAATAATGAAGATGACTTAGTGTTATCCGAAAATACTGTTATTATTGATGAGATTGGATTATCAGAGCCAGTAATAGAAGGTGATACTTACACATTCTCTTTTACAGGTGATCCACCTGAAATTAATGTTGGTGATGTAATCGTAGGTCAAACAGGATACGGATATTTGAGAAAAGTAATATCTGTTGAAATTGAAAATAACGAAATAATAATGGAAACAGAACAAGCTTGTTTAACAGACATTATTGAAGAATGTAACATAAGCGGTTCTGTGCAATTCGACATAAATAACCGTGGATTAATAAGTGGTTGGGAAATTAAGAAATTAGCAGAAGGCGTTTCTATCGGTCGCGGTGGCATAAACTTAGATGATGTCGTATTATATTCTGGAAATGTTAATGGAGTGGACATTGATGCAACTATACCCGATGGCTATATTGAATTTGAACCAAGTTTAAATCACGAATTAGATATTTCTTGGTTTCAAATTCAACATTTAATGATAAGTGCTGAAGGCAATATGCAATTCGATTGCGATTTAGAATTAGAAGTTTCTGCTCCAATTAACTATAATGATGATGTAACAATAGCAGAATTTGTTTCACCTATTTTTATGATTGGTCCTGTTCCCTGTATTTTTGAATTATCTTTTGTAGCTGGTTTTGAAACAGAATTGAGCTTATCTGGAACCGTTGGAAGTGGGTTTGATTCAGATGCTTCTATTGAATTTGGTGCTGAGTATTTTGATGATGAAGGCTGGAATGAAATATGGGAAAAAAGTTTTAACTTTGATCAACATCCAATTGAATGGGATTATAATGGAGACGCAATGACTCGTGGTTATTTAAAACCACAATTAAGTTTATTGGTCGCTAGTGTAGCTGGTCCTTATATGGAAACAGAACCATATTTAAAATTTGACGGAGAGGTTACTCCACCTAATTGGCAATGGGAATTTTTAGGAGGTGTAAATGGTAATTTGGGTTTTGAAGTAGAAATTCTTAGTTTCTCTTTAGCTGATTTCTCTATTAACCTTATAAATTGGGAAACTACTATAGCTTCTGATAGTGGAACAATTAATAATCTACCACCTAACCCACCGAATAATCCCTTACCCTCCGATAATGCAACATCTGTTTCAATTAACACAGATTTATCATGGCAATGTAGCGATCCAGAAAACGACCCATTAACTTACGATGTCTATTTTGGCACATCATCCAATCCACCTTTGGTTAATTCTGGGCAGGGTGAAACAATCTACGATGTAGGTATTTTGAATGAAGAAACAACTTATTACTGGAAGATAGAAGCACACGATATTCATTCTAATTCTACTACAGGTGATATCTGGCAGTTTACTACTTTTAGTGGAGGTAGTGGCACAGTAACCGACATAGACGGCAATGTCTATGAAACGTTAGTGATTGGCAGTCAAATTTGGATGACAGAAAATCTGGAAGTAACCCATTACAGAAACGGTGACCCGATTCCAAATGTTACAAATGATGATGACTGGTCAGATCTCACAACAGGAGCGTATGTATGGTATGATAATGATATTAGCTGGAAAGACTCTTATGGTGCTTTGTATAACTGGTATGCTGTAGATGACGCAAGGGGATTAGCACCTGCTGGTTGGCATGTGCCAACAGTTGACGAATGGACTGTTTTGACTGATTATATTGGTGGAATAGACTCTCCACACGGAAACGAGCTGAAATCGTGTAGGCAGGTGGATTCTCCACTAGGAGGAGAATGTAACACTAATGAACATCCCCGTTGGAGCCAAGACAATGATAACTGGGGCACTGACGATTATGGTTTCTCAGGCCTTCCGGGTGGCTACCGTCACAGCTATGGTACATTCTACACCATTGGCAACAACGGCTACTGGTGGTCTTCTACGGATGACTCGTCAGAATATGCCTGGAGCCGCAGACTGGATTACAACGGTGGCAACGTGACCCCGGCCACCTACACTAAGGTAAATGGCAGCTCGGTCCGTTGCATCAAGGACGTGGAATAGGACGATTTTATTATTTGACTATTTATCCAAACGTAGTCGGGATCGATTTTTTTTGGTTAATTATACTTCTGGAGTTTACTTGAATTTCGGAAGTATAGAAGTATGATTAATGAAATAAAGATATCTACGAGAAGAGATAAGTTGGAGATAGATATGATTTCTTGTTCCCAAATTCTGTTTGGGAACAAGAAATCAAAATATTGGGTGAGTAGAAATGCTAATAACTTAGATGCACTTAACAAAGGTATCTCCTCCCGAAAAGATGTGCGGAGCATACCCAGCCCATTAAACAACATTCCGCTCTTATCAGAATGATACGATCTGTTATAAAAAAAGCTCCCGAATTTCGGGAGCTTTCTATTTTCAACAATTAAATTATCTTCTTTCTACTCTACAATTCCAACTTTCTTCTTGGCTATTATGCTGTAGATAACGGGCAGAAGAATAAGTGTGAGAAATGTAGCACTGATGAGACCACCAATTACAGTAAGTGCCATTGGAGCTTTCAATTCTGATCCTTCACCTGTACTTAATGCCATCGGCAGCATTCCCATCATTGTGGTAATTGCTGTGATGAGTACCGGACGTAATCTGTCTTTACCGGCTTGAATTATAGCATCTCTCTTTTCCATACCTTTAAGCCTGAGCTGGTTCATATGATCGATCAGCACAATTCCGTTATTCACCACAATACCGGAAAGGATTATACCTCCCACAAAACTAACAACCGAAAGTGTGGTGCCGGTAATTCCCAAGATGAACATAACTCCTATAACCGCCAGTGGAATTGTAAACATCACAATAAAGGGTTGACGCAGCGATTCAAACTGGGAAGCCATTACGATGTAGACCAGTACAACAGCCAGGAGCAATGCCAGAGAAAGAGTTTTAAACGCTTCGTTCATATCTTCATAAGCCCCACCAATATTTAAGAAATATCCCGGTGGAAGATCTGCAACAATATCAGAGATCTGAGCTTGAACATCATCCACAACGCCGCCCATATCTTGTGTTCCGGTGATATTTGCAGAAACTGTAACCTTTCTATTTTGCTTTTCATGACTTATCACTCGAGGTCCTTCTGCATATTCAATATGAGCGATCTGGTTGAGTGGAATGGAGAATCCCATTGGAGAAATGATGGCAATATGCATAATATCTTCAAAGCTGTTACGCGTCTCTTCATCCAGTCTTACCAGGATATCTATCTCTTCACCTGCTTCACGAAATATCCCGGCTCTTGTTCCAATAGATGCTGTTTTTATGGCGGAAGCTATCTGATAAGTTGTAAGTCCATATTTGAATGCTTTGTCCTTATTGATGATTATGTGAGCTTCCGGTTTCCCTACTTTTACAGAATTTACAACATCGCTTACATGTTTAACTACTTTTATCTTCTCTTCAATTCTTCCGGCGAATTCTTTTAATACCTCAAGATCTTTACCAAATATTTTTATCTCTATTGGATTTGACTGACCCTCACCCATCATCTGCTCACGAGAAAGGAAATTAATTTCTGATCCTTCAATATTAGGAAGCAACTCGCGTACTTTGCTTTGTATCTCTTCATAGGAATTGGTTCTGTCTTTCTGCTGATATAATCTTGCAAAAACCTGTGCTTCGTTCACTTCCTGCGGATTTGTGGGATCTGCCTGAGCTGATGCATCAGTCATCGGACCAACCAGCGACATCACAAATTGAACCCCTTCCACTTGCATAAATACATCTTCAATTTGACGAATCATACTATCAGTTTCGTCAAGAGAAGTGCCAACCGGAGCTTTTACGTTAAGAGCCATAATAGGAATATCCTGTCCCGGCATAAACTCTGTACCGATTATTCCTGAAATTGGAATTATCAGCGAAAGAACTAAAAGTGCAACAACAATAAGAATTGTTTTCCCTTTATGATCCAATGCCCAGTTTAACATTGTAATATATCTTCTTTTAATACCTCCGAACATTTTTTCTGATTTATCATGTGCAGGTCTATCTTCCGCTTTACGGAATAACACTGAGGCAATTGCTGGAACTATTGTAAGAGAAACAAAAAGAGAGGCCGCCAGTGAAAAGGCAACTGTAAGTGCAAGACCTCTAACCAGAATTCCCGTCATTCCCTCCGCAAATATCATTGGAAAGAATACAGCTATTGTAGTCAAAGTAGAAGCGGTGATAGCCATCGCAACTTCAGAAGCTCCAATTTTGGCTGCTTCAACTTTCTTCTCCCCCAATTCGATATGCCTGTAAATATTCTCAATTACTACGATCGAGTTATCAACAAGCATTCCTACACCTAGTGCTAAACCTCCAATTGTCATAATATTCAAAGAGAATTTAGCTAAATAGATTGAAACCATAGTAGCTACAACAGATATTGGAATTGCCAGCGAAATTGCCAGAGTAGGCCGCCAGTTTCTGAGGAAAAGGAACATAATTCCGATAGCAAGAATACCACCCACAATAAGATTTGACATTGCTCCGGCAGTAACTCTGGAGATCGGCAAACTCATATCCATAATATCATTGAATTCTAATTTGATCTTCAATTCTTCCTGGATTTGTGTAAGTTCTTTTTTTACAACGTTTGCCACTGTTATTGTATTTGCACCGGATTCTTTGGATATCATCATCATTGCTGTAGGTTTTTTATTCGTTCTAATGTAATATCTCTTTTCTTTATAACCATCCTCTACAAGTGCTATATTCTTTAAATATATTGTATTTCCCTTCTCTGTTATTCTTATAGGAAGATTTTGTATTTCATCAATAGATCTATATTGAGCAACTGTTCGCAGAAGAATATCAGCTTTCCTTTTTTGAATGTAACCCGCCGACATATTGATATTTCCTGCTGCAACGATCTGCACAACTTCATCAATAGAAATATTATATTGTTCCAATTTTGCTTTATCAACAATGATCTGCTTTTCCAGTTCATCGCCACCCATCACCATTACAGATGCTACACCGGATAATTGCTTAAGTTTGGATTCTACTTCATCTTCAAGTATCTTACGAAGTTGATAGGTATCCTCAGGTCCGGTAACTCCATACATCAATATCGGCATTTGCGCTAGACTAAACTTCATTACAAGAGGACGCGACACATCAGCAGGAAGATAATCTGCAATCTGATCGATCATATCACGAAGATCTTGTGCAGCGAAATCAAGATTGGTTCCCCAATTGAATTCAACCAGGATCAAAGAGGCATTTTCCATACTCTCAGATTTTAAATTCTTTATATTCTTCACGGTCGCTATTGCTGTTTCAATTGGTTTTGTTACAGTTTCTTCCACATCCTGAGAGGAAGCACCACTGTATGTTGTAATAATCGAGATGACGGGATAATCCATATCCGGGAACATTTCCAACCCCAGTTTTGTAAACGATATTCCACCCAATAACAGGATGAGGATAGTTAGCATCAGTATTGTAATTCTTCTATTTACCGAGAATTCTGGTAATTTCATATTTAACTCCGTTTATTTATTTATAATTTAAGTTTCGACTCGTAAGGCACGACGAGTCGAAACGATATTCCTTCAATTTCGAGTCGTCGTCCTACGTCCTTACGACTCGATACAATATATCATTTTAGCGTCTTTTAGCGCATTTCGTGGGCATTTCTTCAATCCCTAATCCCTCATCCCTAATTCCTAATCTCAACTCTGTCACCGACTTGCAAACCTATATTTCCGGAGATAATTACTTCTTCACCCTCAGCAATACCTGTCTTTATTTCGATTTCATCTTCGTTCCCAATACCCAGTATTACTTCACGTTCTTCAGCAAATCCACCTACTGCAATGAAAACGGAATTTGATTTCAAAATACCTTCTTGAGGAATAATAACTACATTTTCTGAAGACTGCGTAATCAATAAGATTCGGGCAAACTGGTTATGTTTTAATGAATTAGAATTATTATTAATGGATATTTCAATTGGGAAAGTACCGGACATCATCTCAGCTTCTGGAGAGACATAGGAGATATTTCCGTAAAATTCTTTATCTGTATTATCTACTTTGATGATAGCTTTCTGTCCTTTTTTAATTTTGTTTATATCACTATCTGAAACTTGTAATTTGGCTTTGAATTTTTCAGGATTTACTAAACGGATAAGGAAAGGATCCATCATTGAATCAAATTTTTCTCCTTCCTTTTTGTAAATATATGTAACAATTCCGGAAATTGGAGCTTTCATCTCGATATTATCCAGCATGAATTCATAAGTAGATTTTACTACGTTGTATCCTGCTTTTACTTCATCGAAAGTTTGTTTATCAATAGCATCGCTTTCCAGAAGTTTTTGCATCCGTTGATAATTTTTCTCAGCGTTTTTAAATTGAATACGCGTTTGCTCTAATTGAGTTTGATCTAATTTTACTAAGAGATCTCCAACTTTTACATGATCACCTTCTTTTACAAATAACTTCTCGATCTTACCAGACATAGAAGGACTAGCATTAGCAACTGCTTCTGCTTCAACTTTCCCTGAGTATTTTAAATAAGTGTTGATCTCACCCATTCTTGCTGTAACAGTTTTCACATTACGTTTACCCGAAAATCCATTATCTTCTTTAACAACATCCTTATCCTGGCATCCAACTATAAGTAACAAAACCATTGATATAAGTATAAATATCTTTCTGTACATTATTCCTCCATCTCGCCTTTATATTTTTTCATTTCAAATTTAGTTAGAACATAATCGTAATAGGATGAAATAAGATTCATCTCACTGCCAAACAGCATTGTTTCTGCATCCAGTAGTTCGCTATTTGTAATCATCCCCTGCTCGAATAACTGATTTATGATCTTGTGATTTTCTTTTGCAAATTCTAAAGCTAACTTTCTATCTTGAACTATCCTTGCGTTTGTGATCAATTTATTGTAAACGTTCTCTGCAGCAATCAGGTAACTATCACGGGCATATTCTGTTTGTTTTTTAGTTTTAAGTAATTCATACTTTGCTTGTTTCACTTTCGAAAAATTGGAACCGCTGGTAAATAGTGGAACCGAAACAGCAGCTACAAGATTCCAGTTATCATCTCCCGAAAAGTCAAATTCGTCATCACTCTCGATCTGATAATCAAATTGCAGATTTACTGACGGAAGAAAATTCCCTTTTGCCATGCAGTAACTCTTTTTCATCATTTTATTTGCTAAGTCAATACTGTTCAATGTTGGGCTTGTTAGTTCCACTTCATTAAGGAATTCCTGTTTTGCAGTATTGATCTCATCCTGCTTCATATCAGTGTAACCATCAATCTCAGTATCATACTTTTCTAATAGAATTTCTGTAGGAATGCTTTCTTCAACTCCTAACAGATTTTTCCAGAAAGATAAGATTTCATCTATTCCATTTTCTATTTCAAAGTTTGATGTTTTATCATTGTTCAGTTTTACTTTCCACTGTAATATATCAGATTTTTTTGCTGTCCCCACTTCAAAATTCTTCTCTACTTTTTCCAGGTGGGAAATGCTGGATGACAAACTTTTTTGTGTAAGTCTTTGAATATCTTTTAGTTTTAAATAACCAAAGTAGGTAAAAGCTACAGCGTAGGAAGTATCCAATTCTTTGTTTTCCAATGCGATCTCTGTCTGCTGCTTTGCCAGATTTGCCAGTTGATAACCAAGTATCACCTTTCCACCGTTGAATATTGGCTGCTGAACTGTGATATTATTGGAGTAAGATGTTCTATAAATGGGAAACATCGCAGGAAATACTAATCCGGTGTCTGGAATTTGGAAAGGTGCATTTGCCAATTCATAAGTCTCGTTATCAATCCGAACAATTGCAGAATTGAAAGAAATTCGTGGCAGGAAATTTGAGAATGCATCAACCTTTCCCCAATTGGCAGATTTTAAAGAATATTCTGCAGCCTTTATTTCCTTATTATTTGCCTGAGCCAGTTTTATGCTCTCATCAAGATCGATCTCCACTGCAAAAAGTGTAGAGAACAAAAGTAATGTAAGCAACAGTAGAATTATTTTCTTCATATTCACCTCGTTTATTATTATTTATTATTCATTTTCGGTTGAGATACTTTTCCAGAGATTTTGGAATATTTTCTCACCTTTTTCTTTTAGGTCGATTCCATCCGTCATAATGTGATACATCATCGTACCTTCTGCCAGCGCATTTATCATGAATGCCATCGTATCACAATCAAGGTTCTCTTTGATCTTTCCTTCCAGTTGAGCTTTCTTTATGATCTCAGTTAATATCTCCTGATTTTTCAAATGTAGCTTTCCGTGTTTCTCTCTAATTTGCGGAAATTTGATGAATGCATTTGTCATAAGCATATAGAAATTATTCACATCAATATTTTCCGAACCTGTCATAATGCCAAGAATTTCTGAAATATTAGATAACGATCCAAAATATGTTTGCAAAATCTGTTTAACATCTGCTGATTCTGAATACATTGATCTTTCAAGTTCTTCAAATTTATCAAAGAGGAAATCAATAGCCTCTATAAAAAGCTCTTCTTTGTTCTTGAAGTGGTGATAGATTCCACCTTTGGTTATTTTGCATTCTGCGACGACATCACTAATTGATGTAGCAGCGTAACCTTTTTGCAAAAAAATTTTAAGAGCAGCTAAATTTATCTTCTCCCTAGAACCTACCACACGTCCCTCCATAAAAAACCGACCGTCCGGTAGGCATTAGAAATCTGCAACTAATTTTGTCAATTTTTTTCAAAAAATGGAAATATTAATATTTATTTCAATATTTCTTTTAACTTTTTCTCATCTAGTTTTTCTACAATTCTTTCAAGTAGCTTAATCAATTCATCAAAATCATCCATAGAAGCAATACAGTTATGGCTATGAGCATAACGAACCGGTACACCAAGCACAATGCTGGGAATTCCTCGATTCGCTACATGAAGCTGTCTACCGTCTGTGCCACCACCCTTCCGCACTGTTAATTGAATTTTAATATCATTCTTATTGGCACATTCAATTACAAAATCTTTCAATTCACTTTTCAGGATCATAGTAGGATCAAACAAACGGACATGAGCACCTTTGCCAACTCCTGTTTGAGATGTATAAGGAATTCCAGGAATATCATCAGCCGGAGCACCTTCTAAAACTATGCAAATATCAGCATCAGTATAATTAGCGATTGTTTGCGCACCGCGAGTTCCAACTTCTTCCTGCACACTGCCAACACAATAAACCGTATTCGGATGTTTTTTTTCTGCCAGTATCTTCCCTATCTCAATAACTGCTGCAACTCCGACTCTATCGTCGAATGCTTTTGAGAACATACACCTGTTCTTTTTGCTATAATGGAAGTTCGTTACCGGAACGATCTGATCACCCAGTTGAATTCCAAAATTTTTTTCAACATCTTCTTTTGATGCTGCGCCAATATCCACGAACATATTACCAATTTCAGGTTTCATATCTTGTCTGTTTTTTAGGAAATGAACCGGAACAGCTCCGATGATCCCCGGAAATTTTTCTCCTTTGGAATTTATCACTTCAACAGGAGATGAGAGAAGTGTATTAGGGTTCCATCCGCCAATATTCTGAAGTTTGAGAAATCCAGTATTTAGTATATCAGCAACTATAAAACCGATCTCATCCATATGCGCCACGAACATGATCTTTGGTTTGTTGCTACTGCCTTCATACTCAAAACTTATCGAACCCATATTATCTTTTTTAAAAGAAGAACAACTCTTCAGCTCATCTTTCAGTATTTCAGCAATTTTATTTTCACTACCAGAAATGCCGGATTCTAGGGTTAGCTTTTTTAATAATTCGATTCTATCCATTTTTGCTCCTTAAGATTTTTTTTTGGATATTTTATATTTGTAAACAAACGTCAAGTGGAAATTTGGATATTGAACCAAATAAAAAACCTTCCAAGCTACAAAAACCTGGAAGGTCTAATGTAAAATATTTACGATTTATACTTTTGCTATATGTTTTACATTACGTTTGGTAGTTATCAAGTACATTGCAGGAATCACGTAAAGCGTCATAATAGTTGATACAATAATTCCACCAATACTAACGATACCAAGCGGTTGACGCATCTCAGCACCAGCTTCTCCGATCCCAAGAGCCATCGGCAGCATTCCGAATATTATTGCAACAGCACTCATTAGAATTGGTTTAAGTTTGGTCGGGCTTGCTTCCAACAATGCTTCTTTGGTAGTTTTACCCTGTTCGCGCAACTGCTGAGTGTAATCCATAATCAAAATTGCAGCATTTACCACAATTCCCAACAGCATAATTATTCCCATCATCACCACCATACCAAGATTCAAGTGAGTGATGTATAGAATAATAATTACACCAATAAGTGCCAAAGGCATCGTCATGAGAATGAGCAGTGGTTTGGTAAAACTTTCCAGAATTGCCGCCAGCAACATGTAAGTAAGTAAGATCGCTATCATTAAAGCTTTACCCATTTCGAGTATATTTTCTTCCATCATTTCACTGGTTCCACCCCAACTAAAGCTGAAGCCTTCTGGAAGTTCAGTCTCTTCCTGTAAAGCTCGCAGAGAATTAACAATATTACTCAAAGCTGCACCAGCAGCTATATCTCCAGTAAACTTTGCAGATTTTATTTTATCGCGATGCACGATCATAGTGGCTCCGCTTGTAAACTTTACTTCAGCAAGTTGAGATAATCGGTACACTCCCATTGGTCCCACCACAGGAATATTCTTGATTTCTTCGGGAGAATCAACCGATTCATCTGTTAAAGAAATGATCATATCATATTCTTCACCTTTCTCTCGATAAGAAGCTGCATTCATTCCACCCACAGATGAGCGTAATGTAAGAGCCAGATCGTAGATCGTGAGTCCTGATGCTGCCAGTTTATCACGATACGGGACCAGAGTAATCTCGGGTTTTCCCGTTTTGAGGTTGCTGTCAAAATTGATAAGTCCGTTCAATTCTTTAGCGTCAAAAAGAAATTTCTCAGTTATTTGCGTTAACTGATCCATATTCGTTCCCTTCAGGTAAAATTCAATTGGAGATTCACCTCCACCCATTGAAGATTTTGGAGAGACTTTTATTTTTACATTGGAAAGACTGGATAGATCTTGTATCAACATTGTCACCATATTATCGGTAGAAATTTCACGATCTTTCACATCTACCAGAGTTACCGTCATGGAAGCCAGATTCACACTTTCATCAATTCGACCTTGACTACCCAGATTTACTAATATCTGCTGAATTTCTTCATGCTGAATAACGATCTCTTCAATATCTTTATACATATCAGCCGTTTGTTCCAAATTAAAACCAACCGGCAATTCATAATTGATTTGAATTTTACTTTCATCCGAACTTGGTAAAAGTTCAAAAGCTAATTTAGATCCCACTATTTTCATCGTTCCAATGAAGAGGATAAAAGCCAAAATGGTAACAGCGGCTGATCTCCATTTGGTGTGTAGAATGAAAGCCAGAATTTTGCGATAAGTGGCTTCCCAACTATGAAACATCCGTTCTGCTGCTTCACCAATTTTATTTGTTTTTCGTTCTTCAGGAATCAGGATAGAAGCCAGCATAGGTGTGAGAGTAAAAGAGATTATCAGCGAAAAAACTGTTGCAAAAGTCACGGTGAGAGCAAACTCTTTTATAAACTGTCCGACCATGGTATCCATCATCGCCAGAGGAAGAAACACTACAATATTTGTAAGCGTAGAAGCAAGGACAGCAACAGTTGTTTCGGCTGTACCAATGTCTGCAGCAACTCGCCTGCTGTGCCCCATCTCTTTGTGCCGGAAAATGTTTTCCAGTACAACCACAGAATTGGTCACCAAAATTCCCACCGCCGTAGATAACCCCATCAAAGATAGAATATTCAAACTGAAGCCAGCCCATTGCATCACCATGAATGTTGAAATAATCGAAGTAGGCATTGCAACAGCTACAATTATAGTTGAACGAATGTCATGAAGGAAAAACAGAAGAACAATACCTGTGAATAGAATTCCCAGAAAAACATTATTAAGCGTATCGCTAACTGAACTTTTTATATAGTCAGAATCATCGCTTACAATGGTTAATTCAGTTCCTTCCGGTAATATTTGTCTAAGCTCTTCAAGTTCCTTTCTAACATCTTTAGCAACATTTACAGGATTTCCATCTGAAGTTTTTACGATAGAAAGTTGAACCACATTTTCTTTTCGTTCTTTGGTAATATTATTGAAGAATATCGAACGTTTTCGAATTTCTTCTCCACTATCTTGCACATCCGCAATTTGCCTTAACTTCTTCATTCCAAAAGCTGTGGGAATTTCTAAATCATTAAGCTCGTTTATAGAAGCCAGTTCACCTTCTAAACGTACGGAATATTCCTGGTCATTTTGCTGGAATTGTCCACCCGGCATATCCATGTTGTGAACAGAAAGGATTTGAGTAAGTTGTGGAAGTGAGATCATATTTTGATATACAACCCGATCATCCAATTTCACATGAATTTCACGCTTCTGACCACCATTAATATCTACCGAAGCCACACCTTCAATTTGGGATAATCTGTCTTTAAGTTGCTTGTCCGCAATTTCATAAAGTTCTCGTCCATCTTGGTTTCCTGTCAAAATTATTTCCATGATCGGGAATGCAGTGAAGTCAACTTTGTCTACACTAGGTTTGTCTGCATCCGAAGGAAGACTGCGACTAATAGCATCAACTTTCTGCTTAACTTCTGCTACGGCAATATCGATATCTTTTCCTAGCTCAAAAGCAATCATGAGAATAGAAACATTATCCATGGAATATGATTCCATATAGTCAATTTTACTAATTGTAGAAACCGCATCTTCAATTTTTTTACTGATAAGATTTTCCACTTCGTTTGGTCCAGCTCCCGCATAAATAGTTTGAATAGTTACAAATGGAATATCTGCTTCCGGCATCAAATTCAGCGACAAACTGAAATATGCTATCGCACCGAATACGATAAAAACTGCCAGAACCATTGTGGTTAGAATTGGTCTGTTTATTGATATTTTTGATAAAAACATAATTTACTCCGTAAATTGGTTAATGGCCATTGGCAACGATTTTCACTTTAGCTCCATCATATACAAGATTCAAACCTTTCACGATCACTTCTTCGTTCTCGGAAATTCCATTGAGTATTTCAAATCCACCATTTTCCTGACCAATATCAACGTAAGTTTTGGCAGCTTTTTCTGATTCTACTTTGTAGATAAAATCACCGTTTACATCATTTTTTACATTTGAACGGGCAATAATAAAAGCATTATTATTTTTGTAGGTTTGGATGGATATTTCACCGATAACATTGCTTTTGCAAAGATTATTAGTATTGTTAAATTCTAGATTTACAGCAAAAGCATTGTGTCCTCGATCCATAGCAATTGCAACTTCTGTAACTTCACCTGTAAGAGTGGTGTTATTCCAAGTTGCAGTAGCTTTCTTACCTTTCTTGATCTGGCAAACTTCTTTTTCTGTAGCCCAGATACGAGCCTTCATCTTATTAGTTTGAGATACAAAAGCCAATACATCTTCAGCGTGTACGCCATCTGTCTCGCGCACATTAATAGAAATCACATATCCTTCAATTGGGGCGCGTACTTTCAGCATTTGCATTACGGCATCCAGATTCGCTTCCGCAACTTTGTACTGTGTTTCAACACCTTCCAGATCTTGTTTAGAAATTCCACCTTTTGCATACAGATTCTGCATTCTAGCAAAAGTTGCTTCAACCATTTCAAAAGCCGATTTGGTTTGAACTAACTGTCCAGCTGGTGCATCTTCTGGGAATTCAAACATCACCTGATCTTTGGCTACATAATCTCCTACTTTCACATTCACTTTTTCAATTCTGCCGCCTATCATAGCTGCAGCTGCGGACTGGCGGATACCACTGAGATTGGCATTGAAAGATAATTCTTTGATGAAGGTTTCGGGTTGCATAACCTGCACTTCCACAGGGATTCCTTCTTCTTTGTAGATCTGCTCCATATTTTTAGATTCGGCTTCTTCTTGTCTGGCGCAACCAAGGACAAGCATCGTTGCTATTACAATTAAGATCATCAATTTTAATTTCATTTTTATCTCCGTTATTAATTTATAATTCTCTGCCCATTGCTTTCTGCATTTTAGTATACGAGATCACAGCAGCATATTTGGCATTCATAAAGCTTAGTTTAGCAGCTTTCAATTGTAGTTGCGCATCTATAATTTCTAACTGATTTGAAACTTGATTTTTATACCTGGCATTAGCTATTTCTAAACCTTTTGTAGCTAGTTTTACGTTTCTGGTTTGAACGTTTACTTTTTCCAGGTCAGCCTGTAGCTGCCAATAGGAATTCCTAATATCAAGTTCGATCATTTCCTGTAAAGTGCGATGATCCAACTTCGATTGATTAAGAGTATGCTTCGCTTTTTTAATCTTGGAACTATTAGAAAATCCAGTGAACAAAGGCATGGAAAACCCAATTCCAACTTGATATGAATTACCCCAGTCATCACTTTCAATCTTCTTTTCATCAGCTCCAAAATAAGTGTAATCTGCGGTGATACCAATGTTTGGTAAAAAGTTACCTTTTTCATAACGCAGCATCACTTTGCTTACATCTACACCAATTTCAGAGAGTTCAATTTCCATGCGTTTTTTTAACCCACTTTCAACTGCACTATTCAAATCAATTTTTTCCATTTCAGGAAGGTCAGTATCATCAATCAGCTCAAGATCAGGATCATCCAAGTTCAAATGATTAGCAAAACTTTCCATTGCTAGCTTAGAATTCTTCTCAGCTTCCAACACATCCGGTTCCAGTTTTTGCACTTCCAATTCGGCTCGCAGCATATCATATTCTGATACTAAACCTTCTTCATACATATCAGAAACCTGCTTGAAATACAAATTAGCAAAATCCAAAGCATCAGCTTGGATTTCGGCTACCTCATCTGCTAGTTTGGTTTTGTAATAAAGATCAGTCGTACTGAAGATAAGATTCTGCTCATCCAAGAAATACTTCTTTTCCTGCAAGTGATAAAGTTTGCCAGCAATGTTGATACCGTTGATCAACTTGCCACCCATGAAAATAACCTGACTTAGTGAAACCGTTCCGGCTAAAGAATATTCATCAGATTCTTGTTCGGGAATAAAAGAACTGAATCCATAATCAATGAAGCCAGCAATAATACTGTCATTAGTTGTAGCATTATTAGCAAGCATCGACTCAACACTTGGCATTATCGGTATTGCTGAATCCGGTAGTTTCATATGTTTGTACTGGTATCCACCGGAAAGTGTAATTTGAGGTAAGAGGTTGCCACGAACATTATTGTATTCCTGTCGATATTTGCCTACCTCTTCCCTCGCCTTTTGCAGCTCTTTGTTGTTTTCTTTTGCCATTTCCACACTTTCCTGCAAGGTCAAAGTTATTTGACCAAACAATGAAAATGCTAGTAACAGCATCAAAAATGGAAATAATTTTCGTTTCATTAATTTTCCTCTCTATTCTATTCCATTAAATATAACTTCGATAGTTGTATCAATCATCTCATCAATATTCCAATTGGCTTCTTCCAAATACCGTCCTACGAATGCACCGTGAGTTACTCCCAAGATCATTAAAACTAGTGAATCACTCATTTTGAATGATACTTTGTGGTTTTCAATCCCTTGTAATATCACTTCTTTTACCAAACAAAAATCTGCTTCCATGATTCGAACTTTATGCAATTGCATGAATCCTTTAACTTTGGTTGGTAAAAATTCCTTATCGAGTAGTTTGATAAAAGGCATATTCTCTTTCATCAGATTGATCTTCATCTTCATATATGTACGCAGTTTTTCTCGCACATTTTCAGCTTCATCTACTGCTTCTTTTACTTGCATTTCAAATTCACTAAGTCTTAAAAGAATCATTTCCATCATTATTTCTTCTTTGTTTTTGAAGTAGTAGTAGAGTGCTGTTTTCTTAACACCACATTCTTTTGCAATATCATCGAGTGTTATTTTATCTATTCCGTATTTCAAAAAAGCATTCTGGGCAGCCCTTAAAATCTCTTCTCTACGAGCCATAATTCCTCCTTTTATAT
>JAQICU010000173.1 GCA_027858325.1 Candidatus Cloacimonadota bacterium | reverse complement strand
TATGAAATTCTTTAAATTCCGCATCAGAATGAAGAATCAGAGGTAGCACAACATCATGTTTGTGAATTTTAAATGAGAAATTATAAATTAAATATTAAAAAGATTGCAGTATTGACTGCATTAATGATTCCATTGTTTTTATTCTCACAAGAACTGAATTACAAATTAGAGAAACCCCAGAAACTCTTTGTGGGAACCCCATTCAAATTACATATTAATATCTCTTCAGCAGTTTCAGACAGCATTTTTTCGACCCAAAAAGATACTCTTGATATCTTCATTCTAAAAAATATCGAATCATTTGAAGAGATCAATGATGAGATTAAAACAACTTTGATAGACCTTACTTATCAACCCTTCGATACAGGTGAATTCACTTTCCCTGAACTAGAATTTGCAGTTAAAACTGCTGATAGCTTGATAATTCTCAAAACAAAAGAATTCATCCTAAATATAGAATCTGTAATAACTGACAGCACGGAAAGCATAAAAGATATCTCTGCTCCTCTGGCAGTAAACTTAAAATTTCTTGATTACTTCATTCCGTTATTGATGATTATTCTCATCATTTTTGCAATAAAATATTTAATCAAATTATTGAAGAGAACCAAGAAAGACTTCTCTGAACCAGAGATCATTGATGATAGACCTGCTTACATTATTGCTTTAGAATTGCTGAATATTTTAAAGAAAGATGATCTTTTAAATAGAGGCGATTTTCTAAATTTCTATTTCAGAATATCCTTAATTCTTCGACTATTTATAGAACTACATTATAAGATCAATTCTGTGGAAATGACAACAAGTGAGATCAGAGCAAATTTAATCTTGGATGATACATCTGAAAAATCGGAGATTCTTACATTTCTCAGCAAAGCAGATATGATAAAATTTGCCAAAGCTGTTCCCGAAAAATCAGATTCTGAAGCAGCGTTGACCTGGTTAGATAATTATCTAAGGTCTTTTGAAGAATCAAAAGGAACAGAGGAGACAGTAAATGCTTGAATTCGTTAATCCACAATGGTTCTGGGCTCTTCTGATAATAATTCCGTACTTATTATATGAATTTTTAGTAATTCGCAAGAAAAAGGTCAGATTGGTCCACAGCCGTATTGATCTGATCCGTGCAATCGCAAGCAGAAGCAGCCTACTGCAATATATTCCGATTATTATCAGGACACTCACGATATTTCTGCTAATCCTTGCTTTAGCTCGACCTCGTTTGGCACATAAGAAACAGCAGATTACCGGTAAGGGAATTGATATCATGCTGGCAATTGATGTGAGCGGTAGTATGAAAGCTGTTGATTTCAAACCGACAAACAGGCTGGAAGCTGCCAAAAAAGTTGCCATAGAATTTATTGAGAAACGCAGAAATGACAGGATCGGCTTGATCATATTTTCTGAGAACGCCTTTACGCAATGTCCTATCACCCTTGATTACAATATTCTCATGTCCATTATGGATAAAGTTGCGATTGATGAGAATGCAAACGGAACTGCCATTGGAATGGGACTTGCCACAGCAGTTGCCAGGCTTAAAGATTCCGAAGCTAAATCTAAAGTTATTATCCTGATTACAGATGGCAGGAATAATGCCGGTGAGATCGAACCTTTTGACGCAGCCGGACTTAGCAAAGCATTCGATGTAAAAGTTTATCCGGTTGGAGTCGGCAGAAAGGGTTTGGTAGATTATCCTGTGCAGACAGCCTTGGGAATCCGGTATCAGAAAGTAAATATCGAAATTGATATGGATACACTTGATAAGATCGCTGAGATAACCGGGACAAAACACGCCAGGTTGGCAACTAATACAGAAGAACTTACTACTATAATGGATCATATTGATGAAATGGAAAGAACAGAATTGAAGATAAATGATTATTATATTTATCAGGAATTGTTCTGGAGATATTTATTAGCAGCATTTATTTTAATGTTGTTAGAATTTATTTTGCGAATAGTGATTAGAAAAGAAATTCCTTAGGGAGGGAAAATGAAAAAATTCTTACTGCCAATTTTATTAGTACTGTTTTTAGTTAGTTTAAATGCAATTGAATCAAAAATTACTTCGGTAACAGTTTATTCCGATCGAGCACAGATCACACGCTCTGCAACGGCATATTTTACAAAAGGAGAACATAAGATATTATTTGATGAACTACCACAAGCGATAGAACAGAACAGCATCCAGGCAAATGGGAAGGGAAATGCAATTTTACGGGATGTTACTTTTAAAACCGAACAATTTGCCCAAATTACAGATGAAACAAAAAATGATCTTAATGAAGAATTACTTGGACTTCAAGATAAGAAGAACACGCTTAATGATAAGAAAACGCAGGCACAAGATGAAAAACGAATTGTAAAAAGTATTCTTGCTAAACTTACAAGCACAACCGAAAAAACAGAGAATGTAGAACTCGATCCTGAAAAATGGATCAAGATGGTAGAATTCTACCGTTCCAAACAGGAAACCCTCGATAAAGAGATCCGTGATACTGATAAATTAGTTCGAAACGTCAATACAGAAATAGATAAAGTTCAACGTGAGATCCGTGAAGCGGGACAACAAGCATACAAATATAAGAATATGGTTGAAGTTCTTGTTGATGTGCAAAAAGAAGGAAATCTTAAACTTGATCTTTCCTATATTGTTTATGGTCCGTCCTGGAGTCCAATTTATGATCTGCGGGTAGATTCCCAGGAAAAAACCATGCATCTAACCTATAAAAGCAACATCTTCCAAACAACCGGTGAAGACTGGAATGATGTAGATTTAAAACTTTCTACTGCAAAACCCAACATAAGTGCGCAACCACCAGAGTTGTATCCTCATTATATTTCTATTTACTATCCTCAACCAGTTAGAAAAGAAAGAAAGCAAATGAGAGCAAAAGCAGGTTTGAGCAATCAAATGGCATATACGGTTGATGCAATGTCAGTTTCAGAAAGCTCCGATAGAATGGACTTGGAGGAGATCCTTTATTCAGAATCTACTGTTGAATCCGGTGCGACTTCTGTTGTTTTTGATATCGATGGCAGCAACACGATAAAAAGTGATAATGAACCTCATCTGGTAACTATCACAATTCAGGAATTCGCTTCAGGATTCAGATATTCTACAATTCCCAAACATTCGCAATTTGTCTATTTGAAAGCAAAAGTGAAAAATGAATCTGACTATCCTTTCCTGCCCGGAGATACAAATGTATTTCTGGATAATAACTTTGTGGCAAATTCATATTTGAAAGCAGTTGCTCCAACAGAAGAATTTTGGACGTTCCTCGGTGTTGATGAATCAATAAAAGTAGAGTACAAGTTTGTTAAGAAATTTGATGAGACAGGTGGTATTTTTGTTGAGAAAAATAAAAAGATATTTGAATATCTCATCAAGATAACTAACAATAAAAAAACTCAGGAAGAGATCGTTGTCTGGGATCAACTACCAATTTCACAAAATGAAAAAATAAAAGTAAAATTGATAGAGCCTAAATACAAAGAAAACACAGAAATCTTGAAGATCAATGAACATAAATATATTGAATGGTTCTTTGAGCCAAAACCTGGTGAAGAGATCAATATCCCATTTAAATATTCTGTTGAGTACCCTATCGGTGTACAGATAGAGGGACTTTAAGAAACTTATGGAGCGTAAGTAGATGCATTGGGGAAATCCTTATTTGTTGTTTCTGATAATATTGATACCGGTATTTCTAATTTTTATTGGAATTGCTAATCATAATAGAAAGAAGAATTTCTCAAATTTCGCAGAAGAGAAATTCTATGATTTCTTTATGCAGCAGTTTTCAGGTTTCCATTGGTCACTCAAGAATTTCATCTTTGTATTTGCTTTTCTTTTTATCATCATCGCTCTTGCCAGACCGCTTTGGGATAAAGAAGTGCAGATCATTAAGAAAGAAGGAATTGATATCGTGGTTGCTATAGATGTATCCAAGAGTATGGATGCAACAGATATTCAGCCCAGTAGAATAATGAGAGCAAAAGATCAGATCTCACTTTTTATAGACCAATTAAAGGGTGACAGGATAGCAATTGTTGCTTTTGCCAGACAGAGTTTTGTGCAGTGTCCTCTCACAAATGACTACGATGCTGCGAAGCTGTTCCTGAACTTACTGGATACTGAAACAGTTCCATCTTATGGTACAAATATTGGCGAAGCAATTGCCACTTCACTTGAGCTTTTTGGTGAAAAAGAAAAACACAAAGTTATCATCGTGGTAAGCGATGGAGAAGATCTGGAAGAAAATGCAACCAAGATCGCTGAAGAAGCAGGAAAACAAAATGCGATAATTTATACACTTGGTGTCGGCTCACCGGAAGGAAGTACAATTCCAATTAAAAATAGAGATGGTGATGTGGTCTATGCTAAAGATGATAAAGGTGATATTGTTTTTACAAAACTTGATATAACCACCCTCACACAGATCGCTAAAAAGGGGAATGGCCGCTTCTTTCCCATCACACCTCAGCAATCAGAGATCTATGAGATCATGAAAAACATTAATTCTTTTGAGAAAAAGAAATTTGATTCTAAAGAATATGTGAGATATAAAGAACAGTATAAATACTTCGTTATTACTGCCTTGATCCTACTTCTAATCGAATCTTTCATCATCTACAAAAAGAAAACGAAATTTAAACGGGTATTGTAATGAAAGTAAAATTAATAATTCTACTGATTCTATTAGTATCTTTCAGTACTCTGTTTTCTGATGTGTTGAATTATGATAAAGTTATCAGAAATTTAAAAGGTATAAAATCTTACGAGAAAGAAGAATTTGAGAATTCGGAAGATGATTTTAAGAATAATGCTATTAAATATCCTGAAGATCCCAGATTACATTTTAATCAGGCAAATGCCCAGGTCAAGAATGGTATGTTGGAAGAAGCTGAACAAAATTACAAACTTGCCTTAAACAATGATCAATTCAAAGATAGATCAAAAGCTCTTCAAAATCTTGGGAATGTGAAATTTCTGCAAAAGGATTATAAGAATGCAATAAAGAATTACCGAGATGCTCTGATTGAAAATCCTCAAAATATCGATGCCCGCTACAATTATGAACTTGCAGCTAAAATGATGCAGCGCCAACAGCAACAAAAACAACAACAGGAACAAAACAAAGACGATAATGACGATAAAGATGAGGAAAAAGAAAAACAAGAGCAACAACAACAACAGCAAGACAAACAAGAAAACCAACAAAAAGAAGAACAGCAAAAACAAGATGAAAAGAAACAGAATGAACAACAGAAATCACAAGAACAAAAACTAAAAGAACAAAAAAAAGAAGATGCTGAAAAAATGTTGAAAGCACTTCTGCAGAAAGAAAAAGAAGAGATGGAAAAAGAGAAACAGAAAATGAGTGTTGACAGAACCAAAACCGGAAAGTACTGGTAGTAATGGATCAAGAAGGAGCATAGTATTCATGAATTTCAAAAAGGGATAAGATGAAGAAAATAATTTTTGTGATCTGTTTAATTTTAGCCGTCCAACTTCTGCTCGCACAAGAAATAGAAGTTCAATCTTATGTTGATAAAACTAAGATCGGGATTTCTGACCTGGTTAAATATACAATTGAGATCTCCGGTGGAGCGGTGGGTAAGATTTCAACACCAAGATTACCAAAGATCAACAACTTTGAAAACCTTGGTTCATCTACTTCTTCCTCATCTTCCTATTCTATTGTTAATGGAAAAATGACTTCCAGTGTTACAAAAAATTATACCTATACCCTGCGTCCTTTGAAAATTGGGAATCACATCATCCCGCCCATAACAATAAAAATAAAAGATGAATCTTTCACAACTGATCCAATTCACATATATGTTACAGAAGGAAGCACACAACCAGCTCCACCTACTTCCTCATCATTCACTCAACAGCCAAAATCATCTTTAGATTTGAGTGATAATCTGTTTTTAAATGCAGATGTAAGTAAAAGAAATGTCTTTGTAGAAGAACCAATTATTGTGGAGTATAAACTCTACTCCAGATATGATATTGCCAATTTAGCTTTTGCCGGAGATACGAATTTCAATGGTTTTTGGAAGGAAGATATTTTCAAACCGGAAAGTATAAATTTTGAACGCGAAACATACAATGGAATAATGTATAATGTGATGCTGATGCAATCTGTTGCGTTATTTCCTACAAAAAGTGGAAAGATCAACATACCCTCACTAAACCTGAACGTTGACATCAGAACTCAATCACACAGTTTTTTTGATTTCGGCACTACCAAGAGATACAATATCAAGAATAAACCGGTAACAGTAAACGTTCTCCCGATACCACATGAGAATAAACCCTCTTCCTATTCAAATGCAGTCGGCAACTTCAAGCTTTCCAGTAATATCAGTCAATCTCAGTTGAATGTTGGTGATTCATTTACTTATACAATTACGATTAGCGGAACCGGGAATTTAAGGCAATTTGATATCCCAAAATTAAAAGAAGTGAATAATCTCAGATTCTTAGATCCCGAGATTTCAACAGATATTAACAAAAACAAGATATCCGGTAAGAAGACAATTAAATATCTCATTATAGCTCAAGAAAAGGGAAATTATACATTAGAACCAGTTCCATTCACATTTTTTAATACTTCCTCCGGTAGTTACAAAACATTGAAGACAAAGCCTTATCAATTGAATATTGGAGAAGGAAGTTTGACCTTTGTTGCCAGTAGTGCTGCACAATCTATTGTTAGCAAGGAAGGCTCGGATATTGGTTTTATTATTACTGAGGGTGAGCTTACTTCTAAAAATATTTATTTTGATAAGTTCTTTTACTGGTTTTTCTGGTTTATTGTTCTGCTATTCATTCCTATCTCAATTTTATATTCTAATGAAAAAGCC
>JAQICU010000120.1 GCA_027858325.1 Candidatus Cloacimonadota bacterium | reverse complement strand
ATTATAACGATTTCAATTATTTTTATTTTTATGAAATTACTAAATGTTTCGTATATTCTTTCAAATTCAATTGGTTATTTATTTGGCTTTATAAATAGTTTTACTTTAAATAAAATTTGGACATTTAAAAGTAAAAAATCAATTAAAAGAGAGAGTTCTTACTTCATACTAATTTTTATAATATGTTATTCGATTCAACTAATCATATTAATATTATTAAAAGAAAAATTATTAGTGAAACCCCAATATGCACAGATTATTGCAATGGGCTTTTACACATTGATAAATTTTATGGGGAATAAATATATTACATTTAAAGGTTAAAATATAATGTAGTTTTACAAAAAGATTTGTGCCATCGTAGATGTCTATATGAGAGTTAGTATGATTCATTCTTCGAATAAATTAACAATAAGATTTTGAATAAAGGGATCAATCACACTAATTCTTCCTGAAATCATCAGGATTAATCTGATAACGTTTGAATTTATCGTAAAGATTCTGACGTTTAATGCCCGATATTATTGATACCTTTGTCACATCACCATCATATTTGTTCATTACGGTTTCAATATAAGCTTTTTCAAATTCCCTTTTAGCTTCAGGATAGGGTAAGCTCAGAAAATGAGCAGCTGAAGAATCTGATTCTTTTGAATCTCTTTTAAAAATGTTATCCGGTAAATCTTCTGGAATTATTGTATCATGTGAAGCAAGTGCAACTGAATGTTCAATTGCGTTCTTTAGCTCACGGATATTTCCTTTCCATTGTTGGTTTAAAAGAATAGATAGAGCAGCATTAGAAATTTTGAGTTCTTGTTTTTTGTATTTCTTGGAAAATTCGGAAGTGAATTTACTAACTAGCAGCTTAACATCTTCGATCCTTTCTCTTAACGGCGGAATATGTAAGCCAATCACATTTAATCTGTATAAAAGATCCTCACGAAAATTTCCTTTTTCAACTTCTTCAGAGAGGTCTTTATTAGTAGCTGCTATAATCCTCACATCAACAGTTAGATCACTTTCTCCACCAACTTGCCGAATAATACCTTTCTCTAGAACGCGGAGGAGTTTAACTTGAAAAGCTGGAGTTGTCTCAGTAATCTCATCTAAAAAGAGTGTTCCACCAGTAGCTTCCTGGAAATATCCAATTTTGTCTTTGATTGCACTGGTAAAGGATCCTTTTCTATGACCAAAAAGAGTACTTTCTAAAAGACTTTCCGGTAAGCTTCCACAGTTCACGGCAACAAATTTCATTTTACTTCTGCTGCTGTTTCGATAGATAAGGTCTGCAATAAGTTCTTTACCAACACCTGTTTCTCCGGATATGAGGATAGTGGTATCAAGCGGTGCGATTTTTTTTACTTTTTCCATGATCTTCTGAATAGCCAGACTATTTCCAACAATATGTGTTCTATCAAACTCTTTATCTAAAATTGTTCTTAACCTTTTAATCTCATCTGTCTGCCATTTGGCTTTTAATAATCTCTCTATCTTTATTTTAAGCAGGTCTAGATCCTCAACAGGTTTCTCTATAAATTCATCAGCACCTATTTTCATAGCTTCTACAGCCATTTCGATTGATGCCTTACCACTGATAACCATAACAGCGATTTCCGGTCGATTCTTCTTGATCTTCTTTAGTAAGCTTAATCCGTCTTCACCGGGCATTACAAGATCACTTAACACAACCTGAAAAGAGTTATGTTCCAATTTTTCTACAGCAGTTAAAGCTGATTCGGCTGTATCGATTGTGTATTCATTTTCCAAATGTCTACGGAAAATATCTCTTGTATCTTTCTCATCATCTACGATCAATATCTTAGCTTTATTTCCTTTGTTTTCAAACATAGAATTATCCTTTGGTTTGTGGTAGGATCAGTTTAAATGTTGTTCCAATATCTGGCTTGGAATCAACTTCTATCTTACCATTGTATTTTTCAATGATGCTTTTTGTTATTGCCAGACCCAGCCCGAAACCAGTTCCCGATTTACCAGTTTTTGTAGAGAAATATGTTTTGAATATCTTATGCAAATTATACTCAGGAATTCCTTCTCCAGTATCTGTAATTTCAATGTGGATCATTTTGTCTTTATCATAAGTTCTGACGGTAAGTTTCTTTTGTATACTATCTTTCATTGCCTGGATAGCATTATTTATAATATTTGCAATACAAAGACTTAAGTCGCCGTATGATGCAGTAACATTTGGAAGGCTTTTCTTTAAATCTGTTGTAAGTGTTACGTAGTGTTTGAAGAAAAGGTTATGTTTGCAAAAATCCAGTTCCTGTAAGATCATCTCATTAATATCAATTGGACGGTCTATTGATATATTGCTTTGTTTCACTTTCGTTAATAAGCCTTTTACGGTTTGAGCAATATTTTTACCGGCATCAATTATTCTATCTATATCAGTATTATCCTTTAGATCCTTCTTAAGAAGTTGAGCATAACCCAAAACTGTGTTCAAGGGAGAATTGATATTATGAACGATACCTTCAATTCTCTTACCGATATCAGCGAGTTTGTTACTTTTTATCAACTCCAGTTCAAGTGATTTTCTTGCTTCTGTTTCTATAACCTCTTTTGTTACGTCAATAATACTACCAAAAAACTTGATACTCTTATCATGCTTTACAGCACGAATATTCAAAGCAACGTATTTTATTTTGTTGTTGGGGAATATCTTCAAATTTGAAAATGTTAAAGGTGTTTTATATAATTTGATAAATTGCTTTTCCTCTAAACCCATTAATTTCCTCAGATTCTGGCGGATCAACTGCTTTTCCTCCATTCCCATTATCTTGACGAAACTAGGATTAAAAAGGGTCACATCAAATTCACTATTTAACCAGAAAATCCCGGTATCCAGATTATCAGTTAACTCTTTGTATTCACGTAAAGTTTGACCATGTTTAGATAGTGCTATGTTCATTGTATTAAAAGATGTAACCATATCTCCCAAAACACCGGAATATCGTTGTTCGATCGGTTCTAATTTGGAAGGATTTTCAGCAATGTCCTGCATATTATTACTGATATTCCTGACCGGAATTAAAATTGCTTTAGTGAACCAATTACCGAGTAAACTTATCATGATAAGTGTAACAGCAAGTAGAATAAGAACAAATATGAGAATACTCTGTTGTACAAATTGATTTAAATACCTTTTATATGACATGATAAAAATTCCAGTTGGTTCATTCGTAAGATCGTAGAATATTTTAATACCAGCAGCATTATCAATGTTGAATTTCTTAATAGATTGCTCCAAATGTTTTTCAGTCATGGATTTAATTAGATCATTAATGTCCGAGATATAAGCAGTAAGATTACCAGGCAGATTATTTTCCGAAAGTACTTTATCATATGATATCAAACTTACTTGAGATTCGGAACTGAATTTCAAATTAGAC
>JAQICU010000075.1 GCA_027858325.1 Candidatus Cloacimonadota bacterium | reverse complement strand
GTATAATATCCGCTAGTTCACGAATTAAAGGTTTTTCGTTTTGATTTGCATGCCAATTGACTAATTTATTCTTTGCTTCTTCCAATGAATACAATCGATTAAGATCATAATCTATAATTCTATTGGATTTGGTTATTTTAATTTCTTGATAACGATAATTATCCGGATAGATTCCAATAGTAAATATTTTTGTAATATTCTCACTCAGAAAATTATATATTCTCACTCTTCTACTATTATTCATTAACAACTTAGTGTTTTCTAGAGATAGTTCATAACCGTTCTGCTTTAATTTTTTATTGGTCTTCTGAGCATCCAAACCATCATTTAGAATAAAATGTTGAAAAACAAAGTCCAGATTCTTTTGCGCATTAAATTTAAGATTTTCAGAGACTTTATAAATAGGTTGTACTTTTGCTTCAGCTGCTGCTTGTTCTGCATCTGATGTTTCCTTTGTTTTATAAACATCAAAATCGAAAGGAGCAGTAATATCTTTCTCTGCTATTTCACCTAATTTAAGATCATAAATGTGCGAAACGATTCGATAAGGGCTGAAGATAAAATGCAATACAGCAATAATAATCGAGGTGATGAGGATCAGATGAATTTTATTAAGTTTCAATTGTCAAATTAAAAAGAAGCCTCTCCGGTAAAGAGAGGCTTCATATTTTTGGTTAGATTAATCTCTAGGAATTTCAAAGATCTGGTTAGGATATATAAGGTCTGGATCTTTGATCTGATCTTTATTGGCTCTAAAGATAAGAGGCCATTTTGCAGCATTGTTATATACTTCCTGATAACTAGCAATTTTCCAAAGACATTCACCTTTATAAACTTTCCATTCATAAGGTAGACCGCGTGGTATATTAATAACTTGATCAGGATAGATCAAGTTAGGATCTTTAATCTGATCTCTATTAGCTCTATAGATAACAGGCCATTTAGACATATCACCATAAATAAAACTGTATTGAGCTATCTTAGAAAGCCAATCGCCTTTTACAATTGTATATTCATCTTCATAATACTTAGGCTTTGCAGCTTCAAGATTATTCTCAAGATTCACAATTTTGTTATCAAGGTCAGAGAAATCTTTTCTGAAATCTGGTACTTTACCATATTTAGATCCTCTATAATCATTATACTCAACAACGAGAGCACGAACAACTTTCTTGGTCTTCCAAAGTTCTTTATCTGTAAGGTCATTCCAATCAGCAATTTCACCATTGAAATATTTTATCTTTTCCATAATAGAGGCAAAATCTGCTTCTGTTACACCAAGAAATGCAAGGATTTCGGCATGAACTTTGTCATACTCAGTTTTTACAGGAACTATTTGAGCATTAAGCTCTTCTATAGTTGCAGCATATTTTTCCTGGTTGGCAATTGCATCTGCTTTTCTTTGCTGCAAATCTGCAAGTTCATTTTCTAGGTTTTCCCAATAAGCTAATCTTTCTTTTTTCTTAAGATCTTTATAATCTTCTTCAGAAAGATAAGTAACTTGAGCCTGGATCAACACGGGTAATACTAACAAAGCGATTAATGATAACAGTATAATTCTTTTCATAGTTTACTCCTATTTCCCTGCTTCCAGTTCTTTTTGATACTCTTGTAAGCTTTTCAATTCAGCTTCCTGTTGTGCTAAATCTGCTTCCAGAGTCATCATTTCATTGTTCAAGACGTCTGCTTTCTTCTCTTCCTGAATCGCTTCTTCTTCTGCTGTGTCCAACTGACCCTTTGTGACTGGTGGTGGTGGTGGTGCACATGCAGAAAGAAGGATCGAAAGAATCATTACTACAACAAAAATTTTAAATAAGTTTTTCATATCCTCTCCCTTTTTTAATTCTTATTAAATTTACATTACACTTAATTAGTTTAAGTGAAATATTTGTCAAGTACAAAGCTTTTTTAATGCTCATATAGATTTGTTTTTAATATTTACTATTATTTCAATTGACATATTCGTAAACACAATTATTAATAAATTATTGATTTTAATGATTTCGAATAATATAAAAATCAAATCTGAATCAGGAATATTAATATTGCAATATGAATAAGGCTAAGTTAGTTACTTTAATATCAATTATAATAATAACTTCATCAGGATTTGCCAGTAAATTCTATGCCGGTCACAGAGAGAAATGGTTCAACGATTCTTTCGGTGGCCTTTTATATGAGGTTTTTTGGTGCCTGGTAATATCTTTGATTCTTATTAAAACTAAACCTTGGAAGATTGCTTCAAGTGTGTTTACTATAACATGTATTCTTGAATTCTTACAACTCTGGCATCCAAAATTTCTGGAAATGATCAGAAGCACATTTATTGGAAAAACAATTATTGGGACAACTTTCGTTCCTAGTGATTTTATTTATTATTTCATCGGTTCGCTGGCTGGTTGGATATTTCTTAAGAAAATCAGGACATTTATAGATTCCTAACAGACATAACAGCAATTCCAATAAGTAGAGAATCCTTCAAAGTGTACCTATCAAGTAAAATAGGTGCATAATCTTTGTTGTATGGCTGTAGTAATATCTCTCTACCTTCAGCAAAAGATTTTACCTTTTTAAGTGTAACCTCACCTTCCACGCGGACAATGCAAATTCTATCATCTGCAGCAACCCAGTTATTACATTGTTTAATAATAACTACATCACCATTGGAAATATAAGGCTCCATACTGTCTCCGCTGGCATAAAAGGCGAAGTAGGAATTAAAATCTCCGGAGAGTGTACTTGTATCCATCATAATGTGATCAAGCGGCTCTGCCGAATCTATTTCTTGCGGTGAACCACAACTTACACTATCGAGTATTGGCAAATAAAAATATTCACGATTTCCCACCGTTTTGATATTCTTGGTAGGGAACATGGGACCTTCTCCGGTGATAAGCCAGGTGATATTTATGTTAAATGTTGTAGCGAGTTTATTTAAAAAATCATAATTAGGGCTTGTCTTTCCTTTTATATAGCGGTTTATTACAACATTGGAAATCCCGATCTTTTCTGCCAAGCCAACTTGTGTAAGTTCAAGTTTTTGTAGAACTTCCTTCATCCTTTTTCCAAATAACATACAATCCTCCAATTCCAACTTAACTACATAGTTAACAAAATAATTAGAAATTAACTGTCAAGTTAAAAAAAGAAATGGGTGGATATTTCTACAATTTAAATAAATTAGAAGTTCTAACCTACAACAATATTATTTTCCGCTGAGTCGTTAACTTCACCGATTATAGCAGCCCATTCAATTCCTGATGATCTTAATTTATCCAAAAGTAAATTCGATTTTTCTTTTGGAACAGAAATTAACAGTCCACCAGAGGTTTGGGCATCATACATTAGGGTGAGTTTATGTGGTAGTATTGAATTATTATTAATTTTTACAAATGGTTGATAATAACGCTCATTACGTAAAGAACCACCAGGGAAAAATCCCATTTCAGCTAGCTTATTAGATTCTTCGATAAAGGGAACCGAATTGAAATCAAGTTCAACGGATGTTTCATTGTTAACCATTTCATAAAGGTGACCCAATAGTCCAAAACCTGTTACATCGGTCATAGCATTTACGCCTACCTCAACAGCTAATTCTGAGGCAGCTTTATTCAAATATTTCATATGAAAGACAGCTTTATCAATAGCGCTGTGAGGTGCTTCATCTGCTTTAATAGAAGTAGTGATAACTCCTATTCCCAAAGGTTTAGTCAGGATTATCTTATCACCTGATTTTATTGTGTTGTTTCTTAATATCCTTTTCGGATGAACAGTTCCGGTTACGGAAAGACCATATTTCATCTCAATATCTTCGATAGTGTGTCCACCTAAAACAACACCGCCGGCTTCTCTTACCTTATCAATCCCACCACGCAGGATTTCATGCAGGATTTCTTTAGTTAAATGACAATTATCGTAAGCAACAATATTAAGAGCTGTATCAACCTTAGCTCCCATTGCATAAATATCACTCAGACTATTAGCCGCAGCTATCTGTCCGTATATATATGGATCATCAACAACCGGTGTGATGATATCTACAGTTTGCACTATGGCAATATCATCCGTGATCTTGTAAACTCCCGAATCATCATTATCTGATCTATCTACTAAAGTTCTATCTGAAGTCGGGAAATTTAACCCGTTTAATATTATATCTAAGTCCGCCGGACTCACTTTACCAGCTCAGCCAGCCGCTTTTACATATTGAGTTAATTTAATTATATCTTCTTTATTATTCACTATTATTCTCCGATAATTGGATTCAAATGAATAGATATGTTTATTATGTCAAGATGATTTCTAATAGATTATTTGTAAGAAGAATAAATGTTAATACAGATAGGGGAAATGAAATATTATTACTTTCCTGTGTAACTCAAAAAAACATGACACACAATACTTCCCTATGAAAAAGACGGTTTTCTTAGAGTACTTTAGTAAATAGTCCCATTTTTTATGATTACATCAAACATGCATTTCCTTATTAATTACATAACGAGGTATTTCTGCAGGTAATCTGGTTAGTAATTCGTAGTTTACTGAATTTGTTAATTCGGAAAAAGAAGCAACCGTGATTTTATTCTTTTTCTGTTTCCCGATAAGCACAACTTCATCTCCCTTTTTTACATCTGGAATTAGTGATATGTCAACTATGAACACATTCATATTTACTATTCCAATTACCGGGGCTTTTCTCCCTCCGATCAATACAAAACCTGCATTGCTCAGATTTCTGCGGAAACCATGAAAATAACCGATAGGAACAGTTGCGATTCGAGTTTGTTTTGTAGTTAAAAATGAGTCTCCATAGCTAATGAATTTGGCAGGTTTAACAGATTTTGTGTCCATAATATTGCTTTTCCATTGAAGAATTTGCTGTAATGGATCGCGGAACATCTTTATCTCACCATCATACAATTGATAAATTTTAGTTTCCTTACTTGGCCATAAGCCAAATTGTGCAATTCCAATTCGAACCATGTCCATCCGTGTTTGCGGATATAGAAGAGTAGCTGCTGAAGACGCAGTATGATGATATTTTGGATAAATTCCCTTTTCATTTAGGTATCGCTTGATCTTATTAAAAGAAGTGAATTGCTCATGAATTCTTACATAATTAGCAATATTTTCCGCACCGGCATAATGTGTACAAAATCCTTCAATAAATAATTGTTCTCTGTTTTTTTTTATTAATTCTAATGCTTTTTCGAGTTCATCATTTTCAAATCCTGTACGATTTAATCCAGTTTCTAATTCGAGGTGGATCCTGGCTTTTTTGTTTAATTTCTTAGAAGATAATATAGTGTGTTCTAATCTATCCAACTCAAAAATATAAAAAGAAATATTTTTTTCAATAGCCCATTCCAGGTCTGAATTATCTATCATGCCCATAATCATTAATTCACTAGCGGGAGATAAAACTGAACAGGCAATCTCTGCTTCATATGCATCCGAAACCGCAAAGTAATCTATACCGCAAGCTTCTGCTAAAGGAATAAAATCTTTTATTCCGTGACCATAGGCATTTCCTTTGATCACAGAAACGAATCTAACCATTTTTCCGATCTCTTTCTTTAAATATCGAATGTTCTTTTTTAAAGCTTTGAAATCTAATTCTATGTAAGAAGTTTGAAACATCAATTTCTCCTGCCGATCTCTTTAATTATTTCGGTAAATACATTTATTCCATCA
>JAQICU010000073.1 GCA_027858325.1 Candidatus Cloacimonadota bacterium | reverse complement strand
ATCTTTTCCCGAGATATTATAGGAAAGAACCTGAGATCATAACTGATATTCCCATCAGAGTTATAAAGAATCAAAAGCGAACGATACCTGTACTTGTAATTGTTAAAGATGCTCATCTTTTCCCTGTAACGATTATTTCCATTAGTATTAATATTCAAGGAAATGACAAAACAATTTCACAAAATTTCATAATTGAAAAAGAGATAAATGAAAAATATTTCTCTCAAATATTGGATGTTAATGTAATAGAAATGGAAGCAGATCATTTTTTGCAGATAATTGCCAAACTTGAAATAGAGATCGATGGTAAACCAAAAATTATTATCAATGATAATTTACCTGATATTCCACCAAAACCATATAGGACGTTCTATACAATAAATCCGTTGCCATTACCGGAAAATTGGTTTGCCGGTGAACCTCATTATCACAGTATTCATACTGCTGATCAAGTTGAATTTGGTGCTGATATTAGATCTACTGCAGAATTGGCAAAAGCGATGGGATTTTCCTGGTTATTTGTCACAGATCATTCCTATGATCTTGATGACAGCTTAAATTCCTGCACGAAGAATGATTCGAATCTACCTATTTGGAAGCAGATGCTGAAAGATGTACAAGAATATGATTCTAACGATTTTCGAATAATTCATGGAGAAGAAGTTTCGATTGGAAATTCTAAAGGTGAAAATGTACACATGCTGGCAATCAATCATGATGAATTTATCGATGGACATGGTGATAGTGCTGAGAGATGGTTCAAAAATACACCTCAGCATTCTCTAACCGAGATCAAGCAATTACATGAAAAAAATAATCTGTTTATTGCGGCACACCCGATAGAAAAGGTACCATTTTTGCAAAAACTCACTCTCAGACGCGGTAACTGGAATGATGAAGATTACCAACATAGTGGGATTGATTTCCTGCAAATCATTAACAGTGCAGAGCCAGATGATATTAACCGTTCTGTAAATTATTGGAAAAACCTTCTTCTTAAAGGTAACCGATATCACCTGTTTGCTGGAAATGATGCACACGGAAATTTTAATGTAATGCGTCAGATCAAATCTCCCTTTTGGAAATTATTCTCTTCGCAGAAACAAGTTTTTGGTCAGCTTTTTACAGCTTTCAAATATAAAGGAAATCAACCGGTTGCCGGATTGAAAAATGGTGAGGTTATTGTAAGTAACGGTCCATTTCTTTCATTTCAATTAAAAGTTGAAAATGAATTATTCCCAATTGGTTCATCTTGTAAAACTGGAACAGCAGAACTATTTTTTGAATTTGCAACTTCTATAGAATTTGGGAAGATTACAAATATCTCGGTTTTTATTGGTGATGATAATACTAGGAAAGAAACGGAAATTGAAAATCCGGAAAATAATTGCGAGATTGATCTTCCAGTAAAAGGTTATATTCGCATGAGTTTAGAAACTCAAAATGGCGGAGTTGTATTTACTAATCCTGTTTGGGTAGAGTAGGAACAGATTTCAACACAGAGACACAGAGAAAATAAATAAACAATAGTGACAATATTATTTTGATATTGGACATCCTTGTTGGATATTGGTTATTCCGTTTCTATTTTATTAGCTTCAGTACTTGTTCATATAATTCTATAAAATCTTTCTCTGTGAGCGTCTCCCCTCTTCTTGTTAACTCAATTTTACAACTTACACCCAGTTCTTCGATTTTCTCTTTAGAAAGTAGCACACGTAAATTCCTGCGTAACATTTTTCTTCGATTTTGAAAGGCAACTTCAACAACTCTCCAGAAAAACCTTTCATCTTTTAGAACCGGTTTATCTTTGCGAGGTGTTAGAACAATTACAGCAGAATCAACTTTGGGAGGAGGAAAGAAGAGATGAGGTTTTACAGTAAAGCCGTACTCAACTTTAAAATAGAACTGCATTTTTAAAGATAGTCTTCCATAATCTTTCGTACCTACTCCTGCACTGATCCGCTCAGCTACTTCTTTTTGGATCATTACTACAACTCGTTTAAAATTATCAGCATGTTCTGTTACTTTGAATAAAAATGGTGATGTGATCTGATATGGAAGATTAGCTACGATCTTAATCTGTTTATCATTCAAATGTTCTTTCCAATTAATTTTAAGAATATCTTTATTCACTAAATTGATACTTTTTCCGAATTTCTCATGCAAAATTGGAAAGAGACTTGCATCAATTTCGAAACAGGTTAAATTGCATTTTTGCAAAAGCAGTTCTTCAGTAAGTATGCCCTTGCCGGGTCCCACTTCCCAAATCTCTTCATTCTCTACAAGATTAGCAAGATCAGCTATCTTCCTGACAATATTCTTATCTTTTAAAAAATGCTGACCAAGACTCTTTTTATGTCTGAATTTTGTCATCTACATCTGCTCCAATATATTTTCGATCTTCTTTTTATCAAAATTGTAATCAGTATTACAAAAGTGGCAATGAATAGTAAGCGTCTCATTTGTATCGATCGCCTCCTGTAATTCCTTTTTGGAAAGAAGTTTAATGCCAAGTTCGAATTTCTTTTTTGAACAATCACATTTGTAATGTACAGGTGCAGTTTCTTTGATCTCAGGCTCCAAATCTTTTAAGATGAACATAGATATCAGATCTTCTATTGAATGTCCCATATGCATCATATCGGTTGAATTAGGGAATTTTGACAGGTTCTCTTCAATCTTGGAAATAACATCTTCCTGAGTTTCCGGTAAAACCTGAATTATGAACCCGCCTGCCTGTTTAATTGTTCCGTCCGGCATTACCAATACACCAAGTCCAACCGAAGAAGGTATTTGTTCCGACTTGGCAAAGTAATATGTAAGATCTTTGGCAATTGTTCCATACTTCAATTCAATTTGTCCGATATATGGATTTCTCATTCCCAAATCTTTTATGATCGATAGAGTTCCACGACCAATAGCCTTCTGTATATCAAAAGTTTTCGTATTTTCATTCAAAGGAATTTCAATTTCAGGATTTTTTACATAGCCTTTTACATATCCGTTTTTACGAGCGGTAACTATTGCAACTCCGGCAGGACCATCACCATCTATTTTTAAAGTAATTACGTTTTTATCAGATTTCAGATCGGCTGCCATCATGAGTGTTGCACTTATCATTCTTCCCATTATTACGGAATTAGTCATTGATAAATGATGAATTGTAGTTGCTTTATTTACTGTTTCCGTAGCATCAATAGCAAAGAAACGAATACTTTTATCTTTGGTAATCCCTCTGATTATTCTATCCACTATTTATTCCTCAACTTAAGTCAGTTCAGTTTATGGTACTTATTTGTAAATAAAAATTCCTTTTGACAGCAAAATTAGTTATTTGTAAATCAGATCATTAGAAAATTAGAGTTAAATCAGATAGAGTATTTTTGGGAAGCATCTTACTCCAGAATGTCTTTGCGAGTTTTCTTCTTGCTGTTTCAAGCGAAGCAATCTTTTTCTGTAGCAAGATGAAAGTGGAGAGATTGCCACGAAAGAATTTTTTAGTAAGATTCCTCGCAATGACAAGCTTTCATCTTGCTAAATTTATAATTATATAAAATTGAATAAGGAACAAACAATGGATTTACTAAGAGAAATATATGAGGATGAAGTTTTTGTTAAAGTTTATCTTCAAGATGAATATCTAAACTTTAAAGAATTCACTAATTGTACTTTCAGGAATTGTAGTTTTAATAAAGGCAACTTCGCAAACAGTAAATTTATGGAATGTGTCTTTATTGAATGTGATCTCTCAAATGTAAATATAGATAATTGCAGCTTTCATGAAATAAAATTCGACAAATGTAAGATATTGGGTGTTAATTTTTCAACGATCAACACATTAATTATGTCATTTGAATTTACTGAATGTACCATAAAATTATGTTCTTTCTCCTACCTGGAATTAAAAAAAATGATATTTGATAATTGTGTAATTAAAGATTCATTTTTTCAGAATACCGATCTTTCAGGAACAGCATTTAGAAAGTGTGATCTTTCGGGAAGCACATTCCATGATGCGAATCTTACAAAAGCAAATTTTGTAAGTGCGATCAATTATAGCATTAACCCTTATCAGAATAAACTAAAGAAGACAAGATTCTCCCAACCGGAAGTGATGTCTTTACTGGATCATTTGGATATTGTAATTGAGGAATAAACTTACAAACTGTTTACTTAAAATAGTGTTAATGAATGATAGTATTTCATTTCAACAACAAAAACGCCGACCAGCTAACTGATCGGCTTTATAATGGCGGGAGCGACGGGACTCGAACTCGCGACCTCCTGCGTGACAGGCAGGCGTTCTAACCAAACTGAACTACGCCCCCGCATTTCTCACTTAAAACACTTGCGCACATTTAGATTTGCGGTTTTATGTGTCAAAGATTTTTTATTATTTTCGCAAAATTTTTTAAACAGAACAGTTAGCTATATCTTATCTTTATATTTTACAAATAATTACAGATTTTGAATATTTTTCAAAGCTCTTGGAGCTGTTGCTGGTGTTACTCCATCTCCGGAAATATAACCTTTAACCGGTTTCCCTTTTGGTGTGCCCTCATTATCAACCCGGAAGAATTCAACCCGAATCCGAACTGCTTTGTCATCTTCTGCCAGGATATCATTTCCTTCTTCATCAGTTTTAAAAGGATTATGTTTTAACCAGCCCAATCCGATCGCTGCAGTTCCATCTTCCCCATTTACATTCTTTCTAAGTGATCCTATAAATTCACGTTTTTCTTGAGACACATTCGGTGAATTTATGCTTGATGTTACAGTTCCAATTTTCTCTCCATCTTTAAAGACCACTCTTCCGGTTACAATTCCTTCTGAAATAAAAAGTACCATTCTCTTATCAGTTCCGGAATCATTATCTTTTTGTAAAGCGGCTTTACCCACAAAATCATCTTTTCTCATATCAATTGCTGCATGGAAGAGTGGTGCATTTACAGGAGTATGTTCTCTATCGTATTCGCTGCCATTAAGCGGTAACCCAAAGTTTCCGGCAGATATTCTATTCTCATCTCTGCCACCCAGACCAACAACTAGCCCACCCAGATCAAGGGCTTCTAATGCAATACGTTTGAATTGGTCTTCAGCAACTTCTACCGGAACATATAATTCCCAACCCCAACGATTTGTATAACCGGTTCTGCTGATATAATAATGAGATTCCTCAAAATCAAATTCATTAAAGGTAAAGAACTTCATATTCTTGGCAGGCTTATTTCTATTCTTCACAACAGAATCACCATAGAGCTTAATAATCAATTTAAATGATAATGGTCCCTGAATATCGATCTTAACAAGCTCATCAGAAATATCTTGAACATTTACATCTTCATTTTCGTTCATATATTTACAGATAAAATCCGCATCAGATATCATATTTTTCCCTTCATCAGTAATATCGTGACCTGCATTGATAACAAGAATGAAATTGTCTTCTTTAATTCGCATAATGATCAGATCATCAAACACAGTGCCATTCTCAGTAAGTAAAAGTGTATATTTACACTGCCCTATTTTCATACTTCTAACGTCAGCCGGAAGTACACGATCAAGAAGATTCACAGCATTTGAGCCTGTAAATTGTATTTGAGCCATATGATCAATATTAAATACAGCAACTTTGTTTATAGCCTTTGCTTCTTCCAAGACAGAAGTAAGATAATTTACAGCCATGTTATATTCACCGAAATTACTTGTTTTTATTGGTTCATAATTTCTGTTTAAATGTTCTGATAATAATTTCTGATACCACTCTTCAACATCACGAAGCGCTGTTCTACGTGGAGATTCAGGAAAATCAATTCCGATCTTTTTCATAAGATACTCCTCTATTGAATTTAATTTTTTGTTAAATTTATCGTGACCCTATATTTGTAAAGTACATTATTACTAAAATAATATTCTCTTGACTTATAATTATCATTTTTGAAAGCATAATAAATGTGAGGACATAAAAAATGGTAAAAGTATTGATCGTTGAAGATGAACAAATGATTGCAGATGATATTAAATACACACTTAACCAATTTGGTTATGAAGTTTGTGGTATTTTCAATGAAGGAATAGATGCAATTGAGAATGTATCGACATTAAACCCCGATCTAATTCTTATGGATATAATGCTTGAAGGTGAAATAGATGGAATAGAAACAGGAAAGATAATTCTCGAAGATAACGATATCCCAATTATCTTTCTAACTGCTTTTGCCGATTCTGCTACGATTGAATCAACGAAAAGCGTTGCGGCATATGGTTATCTCCTTAAACCTTTTGAATCTAAAGAATTATACGCTACTATCGAGATCGCTCTAATTAAGCATAAATCTGAGAAAAATATGTCTGAAAGCAGAGCACAATTTGAAAGTATGTTTCTTGGTAATCCTGAACCATGTGTATATCTTAATAACGATTTCCGGGTAATTGACATCAATCCGCGATTTAAAGAATTATTTGGATTTACTCTGGATGAGATCAAATATAGAGAAATTGATGAATTGATCATACCTGATGATTATAAAGTAGAAGCTACTAAATTGAACAATGACACTCTTTCCGGATATGTGTATTTTGATTCTTATAGAAAGAATAAATCAGGCGATCTGCTACCTGTTTCCATTTCAGCAGCACCAATAATAATTGCTGGAGAACCTAAAGGATCATTTGTGATCTATAAAGATATTAGCTTAAGAAAAGAGGTTGAAGAAGAAAGAGAAAAGCTTATCAAGAAACTTCAAAAAACACTTGATGAAGTTAAAACTCTTGAAGGGTTGATCCCCATTTGCTCTCATTGTAAAAAAATCCGTGATGATTCCGGTTTTTGGGGTAACGTAGAACAATACATTGCCAAGCACTCCAATGTTGATTTTAGTCATGGTATCTGCCCAGATTGCTTAGAAAAAAATTATCCAAACCAATATAAAAAAATGAAAGATAAAGGGAAAATATAGAAAAAAATATATGCAACCCAAAAGAACTACTGCAAAGTTGATAGAAGGTCCAATAGGAAATACACTAACAAAGATGACTATCGCCATGACCCTTGGCATGGTTGGAATGGTGGCATTCAATTTAATAGATACTTTTTTTGTTGGGAAGCTTGGAACTGATCAATTAGCTGCACTTAGTTTTACTTTTCCAGTGGTACTGATTGTTAACAGCATTGCATTAGGTTTAGGTTTTGGAGCTTCGGCAGTTATTTCACGTGCTATTGGTGTAGGTGATCATCATAAAGTGCAAAGACTCACAACCGACAGTTTACTCCTTTCCATAATTATTGTCATAGGATTTGTAACTTTAGGACTATTGACCATTGCACCTTTATTCAAGGCTATGGGTGCAACTTCAAAGATAATACCGTACATTAAAACTTATATGGAAATTTGGTATATTGGAATGCCATTTGTTGTTGTTCCAATGGTTGGAAATAATGCGATCCGTGCTACTGGAGATGCTAAAACTCCAAGTATAATCATGCTTATTGCTGTCTGTGTAAACACAATTTTAGATCCGTTATTGATATTTGGAATAGGACCATTCCCGCAACTCGGGATCCAGGGAGCAGCGATTGCAACTGTGATAAGTAGATTCACAACTTTCTCAGTTGCATTATGGGTTTTAATAAAGCGAGAGAAAATGATATCTTTCGATATTCCTAGAATTACTGAAATTATTAATTCATGGAAACAAGTACTATTTATTGGAGTTCCAATTGCCGGATCTCGTATTATAATTCCAATTACAATAGGGATAATAACCAGAATTGTATCTTCTTATGGGATCAAAGCAGTTGCAGGTTTCGGAGTAGCTTCTAGAATCGAATTCTTCTCTCTCGCTGTTGTAAGAGCATTGGCATCAGTTTTTGGTCCGTTTATCGGGCAGAATCTTGGAGCGAGAAAATTCGATCGTGTTCATACTGCCATTAGAATCAGCTATCGATTTTCAATTCTTTGGGAAATTGCTATTTTGATACTACTCGTTTCATTCCGAAATACTTTAGCAGGCTTTTTTAATGATGACCCACAAGTAATTTCAACTATTGCTTTGTATCTCCTGATCGTTCCCATAAGTTATTCAATGCAAGGAATATTTTTATTAAGCACGACAGCCTTGAATGTAATGCACAAGCCCTTACATGCTGCAGGACTCACTATAATTCAGATGTTAATATTATGCATACCTCTAGCATTATTAGGTTCATATTTATTTGGATTGACAGGAATATTTGCTGCTATTGCTTTATCTTATATTGTATCTGGATTTATTTCCCGTATCGTTTTGTTTAGATTTTTTAATATTGAGATCAAATGATGAAATTAGATGAACTTCGTAACTATTGTTTAGAAAAGAAAGCTGCTACTGATGATTTCCCTTTTGATGATGTTACTATGGTAATAAAAGTTGGTGATAAGATGTTTGCCTTGATCGCGATCGATAATGATCCTTTGAGCATAAATCTAAAATGTGATCCGTTAATTGCAGAAGGTTTACGTGAAAAGTATAATTCTGTAACTCCCGGATACCATATGAACAAGAAACATTGGAATACCGTGATCATGGACAACACCATTCCACAGAAAATCATAAAGGGAATGATCGATGACTCTTATGATCTGGTTTTATCAAAATTATCAAAAAAAAATCGAAATACCATCATTAAGAGATAGGTTCAGGGAGAAATTTTGTATTATACTGCGAAAAAGCTGTTTGCTCCGTTAATAATACCAAGTTTATTAATTATCCTATCAATGATAATCGGATGGCAATGGGATCGAATGTTACAGTATGCAAGCTATGATAATGAATTAACTGCCTTCATTGTGATATTCCCGCTTGTTCCCTATCTCCTTTTTGCCGTTGTAGCAATATTAGCAGCTCGTTCAAATAACTTAGGGCTCATTTTAATTACCTTTATTCTCTCATTAGCTTATTTTATTTTAATTCATTCATCCGACAATGCAGGAGCTAATTCAAGCTATATTGTTCCACGTATTATATCCTTCTTGCTTCCTCTAAATATGTTCATATTTTCCTTTATTGGTAAAAAAAAATTAAAATCTGTTATTATCTATTCCTTGATAATTCTTTTTGAGTTTGGAATAATCAAATTTCTTTTATATTTAATAGAATTCCCAGAATCTGAAATGGTTGTTCAATTTCATATTGAATTTCCAAAATTAGCTGCTGCTCTTTTGGGTTTTACCCAACAAATATATGGAATCTTTTTTAAAACATCATTCATAGAAAACATTCCAACAATTTCCCTTTTTACAATTTAGATCATCGTTATTTTCATGATCTTAAGATTTGTTAACAGCCGTGATGTTAGAAATGGTGGTTATCTTTTTGTTACGATCTCAGTATTTCTGGCAGTATGCTCAAGAATCCCTGCCCCTGCTTTTATGTTATTTTTCACAACTTCCGGTCTTATTCTACTTATTACAACTATCGAGGCATCATTTTCCATGGCATATATTGACGAGCTTACGGGCTTGCACGGGCGTAGAAGTTTGGACGAGACATTGTCTTCACTATCCAAAAATTATTCTATAGCTATGCTGGATATAGATCACTTTAAAAGATTTAATGATAAATATGGTCATAAAACAGGTGATCAAGTTTTAAAAATGGTTGCATCAAAACTTAGTGAAGTTAACGGCAATGCTAAAACTTTTCGTTATGGCGGAGAAGAGTTCACGGCAATATTTTCAGGTAAAACATCTAGAGAATCCGAACCATATATGGAAGAATACAGAAGAAAACTCGAAGCAACCGAGTTTAATGTTCGTTCTCCCATCAGAAGAACATCAACTGCAAAAAACCGCGGGAAACAATCTTCTAAGAATCGTAATATAGTAACAATAACTGTGAGTATTGGTATTGCAGAATATGGTGTAAATCAAATAAAACCGGAAAAAGTTCTTAAAGCCGCAGATAAAATCCTTTACAAAGCTAAACGTCTTGGAAGAAATAGAGTTGAGATACAAAAAAGAAGTAGGAGTATATTGTGAAATCTGAAAATAAAAGTTCCAACAAAACAGATAAAAGCTTGAGTAACAAACAGATACTTAAAGATGATAAACTTCTTTATAATATACTAAAAAGCTCATCCTCTGTATCAATTATTTCAACTGACCTGGATCAGAATATTCTATATTGGAATACCGGAGCAGAAAATATTTTTGGATACAAAGCCAGTGAAGTTATAGGTAAAAAGAAAATCCAAATAATATACGATGGTCAGGAAGCCAAGAAAAGAGCATTAAAAGCTAAAAGGCGGATAGTCTTAACCAAAAAAGGAGCAGAATGCGAATTACAGCAAATTACAAAAAGTGGAAAAAGACTTTGGAGTCGCATGACCTTATCTCCCCGCTTTGATGAAAAAGGAGAGGTAATAGGTATTTTAGGTATTGGTACAGATATTACTCAACATAAAAAATTAGAAGATCATCTCCGCATAACATTGGAAAAATTAAATAAAACACTCACAGGGATAATTTATGCCACTGAATTAATTATTGAAACCCGTGATCCTTATACAGCAGGGCATCAACGAAGAGTTGCCCTGCTGGCAAAAGCCATAGCTGAAAATATGAAACTTTCTGAACAGCAAATCGAAGGTATTTATATGGTTGGCATGATCCATGATGTTGGGAAAATATCCATTCCTGCAGAAATACTCAGTATGCCGCGCAGACTTACTCCAGCTGAATTCAACCTGATCAAAAACCATCCACAGGCTGGCTATGATATTCTAAAAAACATAGATTTTCCATGGGCTATTGCTGATATCATCCTCCAGCACCATGATCGGATCGATGGAACCGGTTATCCTAAAGGATTAATTGATAAGGATATCAGTCTGGAAGCAAAAATTCTGATGGTTGCCGATGTTATTGAAGCAATGGCTTCTCATCGACCATATAGAGCTGCTTTCGGATTAGAACGAGCATTAGGCGAAATCAAACAGAATAGTGGTATTCTGTACGATCCTATTGTCGTTGATTCCTGTGTTGAACTATTTGAAAAAGATAAATTCTGTTTTGATAATTATGAAAACATCTCACCCCTACTAACGGATATAAATGTACTGCCCTGAATGTGATAAACTCATTGATACAAATGAAAAGCAGTGTCCACATTGTAATGCTCTTTTGCTTCCTGATAAGCCAGTAAGTGACAAAGTTGATTTTGTGAAAGTATTCGAAAGTTCCGATCTGGGTTTAACTGCAATAATCAAATCCATTCTCATTAATGCTGACATTGAATATTTGGTGCGAGGTGAACATATGCAAAGCATTCTTGGAGGACAATTTAGTTTTGCTTTTGGTGCAAATATTGGAAAGGTGGAATTCTTCGTTCATAAAGATGATAATGAAATTGCTTCAGAGCTTTTAACAGAGCTTAATAATTAATAATTCATTTAGAACATTTTTCTATATTTATTTTGAATCAGTATAAGGAGATACAATGAAGTTATTCAAAATGATATTAGCATTAACAATATTCACACTTATTGGCTGCCAGCAATTAGGAACAGAGATCCAGCAGACATGTGAACTACCTGTTTCACTCTCATTACAACCTGCATTTGAAAATGGTTTTAACGTGACACAGGTTCGTGTTACAATTACTAAAGATGATTTTACAAACAGTTTATACCTGACTATCGATGATAGTACCAATACGGCTTCCGGAACTTTCTCCGAGCTTCAACCCGGAATATACACTATCTACGTTGAGGTTTATGAAGACGATCTCGTTATTGCTACCGGCTCAGGAGAAGGTGAGGTAATAGCAGGTGAAACAACTACTGTTTTGATCGAACTGGTATTCGTTCCCTTAACCGGGAATTTGGAAATTATTGTTGATTGGAGCTATCTTATACCGGATTTACTGCAAAGAGTTCTTTTTATTGGAAATAGTATTACATATTATAATGGCGGTGTTGATCTGCATACAATGAATCTGGCAAACTCAATTGATTCAACTCTGGTAACTGAATGTGCAAGTGTCACAGGTGGCGGCTGGACTTTGGAGCAGCATTTCAACAGCCCCATTACTATTCAAACAATTCAGGAAGGAAACTGGGATATGGTGATATTGCAGGAAATGACTTCACGTCCGGTTACCGATCCTGAACTTTTTTATGAATATGCCACACTTTTGGATTCAGTGATAACCGAAGCAGGAGCTCAAACTGCATTTTTCTTTAGTTGGCCGTTTGAAAGTGTATTTGATGAGATGATAGAACAGCAGTCGGCCGCATATAATTACATTGGGAATGAACTCGATGCTCCTGTAATTCCTGTTGCGCGAGCCTGGCAGTTCTCTCGTCAACAAGACCCTGAGCTGGAACTATTCTTAGAAGACGGTAATCATCCTAATGTGCATGGGACATATCTTGCCTGCTGTACTTTCTTTGCATTTCTTTGGGATGAAACTCCGGTTGGAGCTTCTTATGTAAATGATATTTCAATTACCGAAGATGAAGCACTATTTCTGCAGAATATTGCCTGGGAGACATACGAAGTTTACGGACTATAACAGGTTGAATATCGACTCGTAAGGTCATCAAGTCGAAACTATAAATACAATATTCACTCAAGTCGTTATCATACTTCCTTACGATGCGAATACAGATTTACTTGGAAATTGACAATTCATTTTTTCAATTACCAAATCCTTGACATCAAAGTCTATTTATTAACTTTTGTTTTGCGCTGAAGTAAAGGATTCTAAAGCTGATCATATCAGCCATGATGTTTTGCCGACAGGGTATTTTTAGAAATGAAAATATCTCCCGTATTTGGAAAGGCGAGAAAAAGATGAATTTAGTGTAACACTTCTCTCGTCTCTAAAATATATTTGAAATAAAGGTAATATGAACTGGTTAAGGAAATATTCATCTCAAGATCTGTTGTACATAGCTATCATGAGCGCTTTAGGGTTGGCAGCCAAACCGATAATAACCCCGCTTATACATCTCATTTCAGCTCCATTAATGATACCCGGCGGCTCTCTTGCCGGTGGCTTGTACATGATGTGGATCGCACTGGCAATTGCAATCGTGAAAAAGCCAGGTGCAGGTTTCCTGGTTGGCTTAACACAATCTATTGTTATGCTCAGTATGGGATATTTTGGTAATCATGGTGCTGTCTCACTTATAAGTTACACTTTGCCGGGAATTATGGCTGAGTTCGTTTCTCTGTTCTTCAAGAATAAAGGTGCTTTACCGGCTCAAGTTATGATTGTAATGGTAGCCAACCTAACCGGAACTGTTGTTGTTACAATTATTGTGATGCGGCTGGCAGCAATTCCCTTCGTTATTTCACTCATCGCTGCAGCTGTTTCCGGAATTGTGGGTGGTATTATTTCATATTCAATATTCAATAAACTTAAAAAATTTAGGATAATATAGGAAGGATAATGAAAATAAAAATATTTGGAATGATCATGTTAATAAGCGCTTTGCTTTTCTCAATAGAGATAATTGATGCCGATAGAGTTATTAATGTCAACAGATCAAAACTGGATAGTTACGAGAAAGTTGAATTAGCAACACAACGCAGCAAAGATGGTGAAGAAAAGAATGATAATTGGATAGGTGTAAAACTCACCGATATTTTACAAGAGTACTGGATCTCAAATTATGACAAGCTATGTTTTACCTCTTCAGATAATTACCTTGTACGAGTTTCGAAAGAGGATATATTAAATAAAGAGGTTGTTTTGGCTTTAGTAAGAAATGGCAAAACACTTGATAATAAGCATATCCGTCTGGTAATTCCAGAGATCAGAGATATGTTCTGGATTCAGGATATCAGTACTATCAAAACTGAATTTATCTCGGATATTCCTTTCCCGCACACAATTTATTTTGCAGAAGCAATTTTACGAAACACACAAATCAGAGATGAACTTCCTCCTTTTGTAAAGGTTAATGGCTATACTTTCCCTGAGATCATGGCATCAGCTTTCCCTTTTCTTAAAGATGAAGTGCTTATTGTTGGAAAAGACGGAGTGAAACATAGTTTAGATTATGAAAAATATCTTAAGAATGCTGTTTTGGTAATAAATGGTGACTCATTTGATCTGAAAAGTCCCGATATGCCAGCCGGTATGTGGATCAAAGATCTGGCTTATGTTCAGCTTTTTGATGTTGCAGTTATCTTTCAAAACCATTTCACATCTCTAACAGAAGTAAATAGCATACTAAATTGGAATAATTTCCCTGATGAAGTGATCTTACATTTGGGAGAGAATGCTGAAAAGCAAAGTTCAAATGCAAAATTTAATACTGGAAATTGGATCAAAACAGAATGGTTCGAATGGTAAGAATAGTTTTAGTTGTCAGCTTTGTTCTGTTTATTTTTGCCTGTTCACCAAATAATCTGGTTCTTTCAGGAAATATCAAAAATAAGGCAGTAATAAACAACAATGGCAGACTTGATGAGATAATTAATGAAATTGCACCATCGGTAAAATACGCGCTTCTTATCGGCTCTGATGGAACTGCAGCTCTTGTTACTTCTCGCAGTTTTTCAGTGATCTATATTCAAATAGATAAAAATGAATGGAATTCCAAATCAGAGAAATTACCTGCTTTCTGTAATATTCGTGATCTTAATGAGATCTGTGTTTATTCCAGAACTTCAAACGAGATTAATAACTTCTCTGAACGAATGAATGATTTCGAATTCTTAGGTCAAAGCAGCAAGAATGGTCATTACGCCAGGAAATATAAGGAGAGAAGTGGAGAATAACATGAAGAAAATATTGATTGCACTTGTTATTCTAATAATTATACTTCTTGCACTTATCTTTTATCAAAAAAGTAGAATAAACGATGATGAAGGTATTCAGATTACTTTTCAAAATCGGAAATTTTTTCTTACTTTCTCTAATATCCGTTTGAATGAGCAGATTAGTTTCACAACTAATCGCGATGATAGTTTCAATGGATATGATCTTTCCAGTATTCTTATCTCTCTAGATATTCCTACAGATAATGATTCTCAATACATTTTTCATTCGCAAGATGGTGGAACACTTAATTTAACTAAAGAAGTGAATGAGATATTCTATCTTATTTTTCAACAAGAAGCAGATGGTCAGTATATCCGGTTAGTAATACCAACAGATGAATTCAGTCAACGCTGGATGAAATATCTGATAGCGATTGAAGTAAAATAATGTTAACAGTCAATAATATCACTTTTCGCTATAATACAAATTCTCCATTTCTTATAAATGACTTTTCATTCACAGCTAAAAAAGGGGATATCGTTTCTGTTCAAGGTGATAGCGGAACTGGTAAGACTACACTCCTTAATATCATCTGCGGTGTGATACCTAAAGTATTTACGGGTGAATTGACTGGAACTATTCACCATGATAATATTGATATATCCGAATTATCTCTTCCTGAAGTAGCTCCCCGAATAAGTTTACTTATGCAGCATCCCGATAACCAACTCTTCTTCCCTACCGTAGAACAGGAACTTGCTTTCGCTCCTGAAAATTTAAAAGTCCCGGTAAAAGATATTACCTTGAGAATTGATGAAGTTCTATCCAGATTGAACATAGAAAACCTGAAATATAAAGAGACAACCTTACTCTCGTTTGGTCAGAAGAAATTGATCACACTTGCATCTATCATCACTTTATCACCCGAAGTGTATCTTTTGGATGAACCATTTGCAGGTCTTTCACAAGAATATATAGAATTAATTTCTAATGAAATCAAAACACAATCTGAAAATGGTAAAATGATATTTGTTGCCGATCATACTGAAGATATTGTACAATTTGCTAATAAAACAATTGAAATGGGAATGCTGAATGAAAAGCATTAAAATTATAGATCTATCATTTGCATACCAAGCTGATAATCCCATTTTTACAAATGCTTCTCTTGAGCTTCCATTTAATGAAATTACATTCTTAAAAGGAGCAAATGGTTCAGGAAAGACAACACTTTGCCGCATTCTGAGTGGTTTGCAAAAAGAATATACCGGCTCAATTCATATCAATCATCTTGATCTAAAGCTTTTTTCTTTTTCTGAACGTGCAAAATCGATTATTTATCTCAAGCAGGAACCACTTTCCAATGTTGTTGCCGCTACTCCTGACGAAGACCTTGCTCTATGGC
>JAQICU010000072.1 GCA_027858325.1 Candidatus Cloacimonadota bacterium | reverse complement strand
GTTACGCTTCTTCGTCTTCAAATAGCTCATTATAATGTTCCTTCAGTTCAGGAATATCTTTCACATAATTCTTCCAGGCTTCCATAACTTTATCTACATCTACACATTTAGGGCACAATACTAATGTGTTCTCAGGTGTAGTTCCAATATAACCCCGATCATAACAATTATTACAGCCCTTCTTTTTTCTGTTATGAACCGCAAACTCCTTAGCTTTGCTCAAATGCTTCTCATCAAGTTTATACATTCTTTCCTCAACAAATATTTTTTCAAAAATTTTATTATTGCTAAATATGTCAATGATATATGAATAAGTTAGCCTTGCGAATGGTTAAAAACCTTGAAAGTGTCATTCCCAACTCCGATTGGGAATCTATACTTAAAACTTTTAAAAAGTATTTGAGATTCCCAGTCTGGCTGAGGATAACAATGTAGGGTAAAGTCACCGAATTGACCGAGAAACAATATGATTTTGCAAGACTTGGCACAAGCCGAAGGTCTTGTGTTAAGTCGTTCCCTCAAGTTATCAACTTATCCCAAGATTCCTGTCAGAACTTAGGACAAGTTTCCAAACCCCAATAAAGTTCTGATAAATTCATCTTTTTCGATCAAACCAAACCCACCTTACAGGCAGCTTTCTTCGTTGTATTCGGAGACTTCATCTGCTTCTAATTTCGGATTGTAAATAATAAATGGGACAGCATCATGTGTATGAGTCCTAACTTCGCAGGGGGTTGCGTGATCTGGAAGAACAGCAATTGAAATATCTTCACTCATTTTGGAAGTCTCTTCCATCACATATTTCACAACTCTTGCGTCGAGATATTCAAGTGCCCTTATTTTTAGCTCTACATCCCCGGCATGACCAGCTTCATCTGTAGCTTCAACGTGTAAGTAAACCAAATCGTGAGTTTTGATCGCTTCCACAGCCGCTTCTGCTTTACCTTCATAATTTGTATCGGTAAGTCCGGTTGCTCCTACTACTTCGATCACATCCATTCCGGCATAAATTCCGAGTCCCTTAATGATATCTACAGCAGAAATTACTGCTCCTGATATTCCAAATTTTTCATGTAAAGTTTTCATTGAAGGTTTATAGCCGGAAGACCAGAACCAGACCGAATTTGCTGGATCTTTCCCCTCTGCAAAACGCTTCATATTAATAGGATGATCTTTCAATAAGTCCTGCGATCTTAAAATTAAGTCATTCAGTAAATTACAAGTATTTTCCCCGCTTTTACTGGTTGGCTTTATCATTACATCTCTAAAAGGAGTTCCCGGAACATCGTGAGGTGGTGTAAATTGCAAGTCGTTGTTCCCATTTTTCACAACCAGTAAATGACGGAAACTAATCCCTTTATGGAATTTTACATAATCATTACTCAATTTTTCATTCAAAAAATCTATGAGAATATGCGATTCTTTAGTTGAGATGTGTCCAGCAGAATGGTTCTTGATCTTTTCATCTTCAATACAGATAAGATTACAGCGCATGGCAAGATCTCCTTCGGCAATTTCCACTCCCATACTTGCACCTTCCAGCACTCCTCTACCCTCATATACTTTATGAACATCATAGCCCAACACAGCCAGATTTGCAACTTCACTTCCCGGCGGCATATCGAGCGGTACAGATTGGAACATTCCTGTTCTTCCTAGTTTAGTCAATTTGTCTATATTTGGAATATTTGCAATTTGTAGTGGAGTTTTATTTCCTAATTTTTGAATTGGACGATCTGCCATACCATCACCCAAAATTATTATATATTTCATATCAATCCTTTTTTTCTCCTGCAAAATACAAGGAAATCACGAAATCTCGTTTCCAAGCCCCAGCTTGGAAATGTGCGTTGGTAACCAAACTGGGGTTTGGCAACCAGATTTATTGTGTGCGTTCCCAACGAAGGCATTAGGAACGAGAAAGACATCACATTCTTTAGCGTATCCCGCAAACACAAAGCCTTTTATATTTTACTTTTATATTTTTTCTTTCTATTCTTCTCTTTGTGGATTTCTCTACAAAGTCTTTCAACTTCACGGAAATTCACTTTTCCACTTCCCATCATGGGAATATCTTCAAATATATGGAATTCTCGGGGAAGAGCTATCGCAGGTAGTTCTTTAGCCATTTTCTTCAAAATGCTTTTTGTATCGATCTCTCCAGTTGTGATAGCTGCAACCACATCTGCACCTTTTGTTGGATTCGGTACATCTACAACGCAGCAAATAACTTCATCCGGTAGATATTTATTTAATACCTCTTCAACTTTAACCAGCGAGATCATCTCTCCACCTACTTTCACAAACCGTTTCAAACGCCCCTTATGCCAGATATAACCATCCTCATCAACCAACCCCATATCTCCTGTATCATACCAGCCTTTATGAATGCGCAGTGAAGTTTCTTCCAAATCGGCTAGATAACCTTTCATTACCATATCACCTTTTACCAGGATCTTTCCTGTTTGGTTAGGAGGAAGTTCCTCATCTGTATCGATGTGTAATATTTTAACTTGAACATCAGGAATTGGTTTACCTATACTTCCAATTTTATTTTCATTTGGAGTATTTATAGATATGGCAGGACTTGTCTCTGTGGTTCCGTATGCATTTAATATTGTCAGGTTATGCTTTTCCAAAAAGCCATCAAAGATCTGATTCGTCAAAGTATCTGCACCTGAGATCGCTATTTTCATAGAATCGAAATCACCTTTTTTAGATTTTTTTAAGTAACCGTAATAGAAACTTGGTGTTCCAGCCATTACTGTAACTTTGTATTGCTTTATCAATCCGCAAATGATCTTGTAATCAAGGGGATTAGGATAAGCAACAATCGAACTACCTAAAATTATCGGTAACCAGTAGTTTGCAGTTATTCCAAATACATGGAAGAGTGGTAAATTTGCCAGGAAAATATCGTCAGGACCCAAATCCATAATTTCTGGAATTCCCTTCACATTGTGCATAATATTTTTATGAGAGAGCTGAACTGCTTTCGGTTCTTTCTCACTTCCACTGGTAAAAAGTATCACAACAGTTTCATCTATATCACCATTATGTACCGATTTCATGATTTTTTTAACAGAGCCTTTTGACTTGATGAGAGCTGGAAGTTTGTCGAAAAGCTTTATCGAAGCTACAATATCTTCCAGAAAGATCATTGTGTCCAATGGTTGAAGGTTAAGTTTTTCTAATAATTTCTTACTGGTGATAATCGTTTCAAAATTACATTTTTCCTGTGCATAGATCGCATTTTCAATAGCTCCTGTGGCATAATTAATCATCACAGGGATTTTTCCAGCCATCAATAGACCAATATTAGTCAGCATACATCCAGCAGAGGTTGGAACCATTACCCCTACATACTTAGTTTTGATCTTTTTGAACTTTTTTGCAAAGATCAAAGATATGATCAACATCCTTTCATAGGGTACTTCTTTACCTGTAGCAATATCATAAACTGCAATCTTCTTACCAAACTTTTTGGCTGTTTGTATAAACCTATGATGTAGTTGCATAAAACCTCCTAGATTAATAATTAATAATTAATAATTCTTAATTAAATACTTTTTAAATTCTCCATAGTTGTTTAACACTT
>JAQICU010000056.1 GCA_027858325.1 Candidatus Cloacimonadota bacterium | reverse complement strand
GATCGGAACTTGTCCTTGCACGGGTGGATTAATTAGAGATAGTTACAATTTTGCCGGTCCACTCGATAAAATTATTCCGGTTGATGCCTACGTGCCGGGCTGTCCTCCCAAACCTGAGGCGATGCTTGCAGGAATTATGAAACTTCTGAATAAGATATAAGGAAATATAATGGATATAGAAAAATATATGACAGATATAAAAACTAAATTTCCAAAAATAATTGAGACGGAAGTGGTGAATAAGAAAAGATTGATGATCTACATTCCCAAAGATCTCCTTTTAGAAATAGGTGATTATCTTTTCAATGAACTCGGTTACCGTTACATAATTGTTACTGCTATGGATTCAAAAGAAGGATTGGAAATCATTTATCATCTTTCCGATGATAAAAGCGGTTGGGTTGTGAATCTTAATGTAATGCTGCCAAGAAACAAACCAGAAATAGAATCATTAACTCCAGTAGTTTATGGTGCAGAATGGATAGAGAGAGAGATTTACGATCTTCTTGGAATTAAATTTCTTAACCATCCCAAACCAGAAAGATTTCTTTTGGCAGAAGATTGGCCCAAGGGAAAATTTCCGCTTCGCAGAGAATATATTGAGGAGAAGAATTAAAATGGGCAAAAGAACTGTTATTCCAATTGGCCCCTACCATCCGCTTCTGGAAGAACCCGAATTTTTCAAACTCTATTGTGACGGTGAAATAGTGAAAGATATGGTTTGGGAAACCGGATATAATCATCGAGGAATCGAGAAGATCTGCCAAACCAAGACCTTCGAGCAAGTGTTCTTTGTTGTTGAAAGAATTTGCGGAATTTGTTCAACTTCTCATCCATTTGCTTATGCGAATGCCGTGGAGAGTATTCCGGGTATTGAAATTCCTGAAAGAGCAAAATACATCAGATCGATCGTTGGAGAATTAGAAAGAATTCACAGCCACCTTTTATGGGTAGGGCTTGCCGGTCATTTCTTGGGATATAATACAGTTTTTATGTGGGCTTGGAAATATCGTGAACCAGTACTCGATATGTTTGAGATCATCACCGGAAATAGGAACAGCTATGCTATGTTCACAATCGGTGGTGTGAGAAGAGATATAGATGCCGAACAAGCAACTCAACTTCTATCCGTTTTGGAAGATGTAAAAATTAAAACTGATCTACTGGTCGGTGCTGTGATGGATGATCCAGTTATTCACGCTCGTTTGAAAGGTGTAGGTGTTCTCACTGCAAAAGATATTCACGATTTTGGTGCAGTTGGTCCAACTGCCAGAGCTTCAAATGTGGATATTGATGTTCGCAGAGATGACCCGTATGCTGCGTACGATATGATAGATTGGAAAGTAATTACAGCTCAAGCGGGAGATGTATTTGCCAAAGCGGAAGTTCGTCTTTTGGAAATGTATGAATCAATAAGCATTATAAAACAATGTCTTGAAGCTCTTAAAAAGACCGAAGCCGGAGATATAAAGGCGAAAGTGAATGAAATTCCCCCCGGAATTGGAATTGGACATGCAGAAGCACCTCGCGGTGAAGTCTTCCATTTTGTAAAATCCGATGGTGGTAACAGTCCTGTTCGTCATAAAATACGTGCACCAAGCTATACTTGTATTCCCACTTTCAGAAAATCTTGTATAGGTGGTACAGTTTCCGATGCTGCTATTGCCACTGCGGCAGTTGATCCTTGTTATTGCTGCACAGAGAGGATGACACAAGTTTATGACCATTCCAGCGGAAAGCACCTAATGAATTCAGCGGAATTGATAAAACTTTCCCAACAGAAAACAAAAGAGCTCAAAGCAAAAATGAAGGTATGAAATTATGATTAATTTGCAATATCTAATGTTTTTACCGATTGGAATAGGTGTATTTCTTTTTTTAATACCGGAATCATTAAAACAAATAAAGGGAATTATCAATTTACTCATTTCGGTAATAACACTATACTTTTCCATATTAGTATTTAAAATGAATTCCGGTTTGATAAATATAGAATGTTTCAATTTCCCAAGTGTTACCAAATATCTTACTTTTAATGTGGATAATCTTAGTAAATTAATAGCCATATTCATTGGTGTTTTTGGTTTCTTGTTTGCACTTTATTCTCTCTCATACATTACAAAAGATAAAGCTATAAAAGGTTATTATTCATATTATTTGATAACTTTGGGTGCAGCATTTGGTGCGGTGTTTGCTGACAACTTGATCCTTTTTATTATATTCTGGGGGATTTTAGGTTTAACACTTTATAAATTGATAAAAGGTTATGATGAAGAAAGCTCTTCAGCAGCAAAGAAAACACTGGTTCTTGTGGGAATGTCTGACTCTGTACTTATTATGGGAATTGGGATTCTATGGCAAATGGCGGGTTCTTGTAATATGTCCGAGATCAACATTGCAACTTCGGGAACATTAGGAATAATTGCTTTTCTAAGTTTACTTGTGGGAAGTTTTACAAAAGCGGGAGCTATGCCTTTCCATAGTTGGGTGCCGGATTACGTAAAGAAAGCTCCGGCATCTTCTTCTGCATTCCTACCAGCTTCACTTGATAAACTTCTGGGAATTTATTTTCTTGTCAGGATCTGTAAAGATATTTTTCAATTAACAGATTGGGCTACACTAATGTTGTTAATTATTGGTGCGATTACAATTATCGGTGCTGTAATGATGGCACTTATTCAGCACAATTACAAAAAACTTCTTGGTTATCACGCTGTTTCACAGGTGGGATATATGATAACAGGAATTGCTTTGGGCAGTCCTCTTGGCATAGCTGCTGGAATGTTCCATATGATAAATAATGCTCTTTATAAAGGTGGGTTATTTTTAACTGCCGGCAGTGTAGAAAAAAGAACAGGAAAGGAAAATCTGGATGAACTTGGTGGACTCTCTAAGATGATGCCATTAACTTTTTTTGCAGCTCTAATCTTTGCTCTTTCTATCTCCGGTATTCCACCATTCAATGGTTTCTTTTCGAAATGGATGATATATCAGGGAATCATTGATTTTGGAAATGGGACTGGGCTGGCAAATAAACTCTGGATAGTTTGGCTTTCGTTAGCTGTTCTTGGTTCTGCTCTCACTTTAGCAAGCTTCATAAAATTGATTGCAGGAATATATCTCGGTAGAAGAAATAAGGAATTAGAAAAAGTTAAAGAAGTAAGTTCCCTGATGTGGCTACCACAAATTTTTATCGCAATTGTTTGTATTGGTTTTGGCATATTTGCAGCGAAATTAGTAATCCCATATCTGATTGAGCCTGTTACAGGAAAATTAAATTATGTAGGTATTTGGCAATCACAAAGTGTTTCTATTCTCATACTTGTTTCGGTTGTCGTTGGTTTCCTAATTTATCTTTATGGGAATATGAAGAAACATCGTGTATCAGATAGCTTTATCGGTGGGGAAAAGCTACAGGATGAAACCAATTTCTCTCCTCTGGATTTTTATCAAACGATCAAGAATTTCAAATTCCTCTCCTTCTTTTATCAGAAAGCAGAGAAGAAATGGTTCGATATCTATGATGTTTTCAAAAATATATTTTTATGGTTCAACAAAATATTCAGCAGAGCGCACAATGGATTTTTGCCCAGATATGTATTCTGGTACATTGCAGGATTGTTGATCTTGCTGATAATTCTGATATTTTAAAGGGATAATATATGGAACTTTATTTAATCATCATCCTTGTTTTAATGATCCTGGGTTCGATCTATTCTTTGAACGCAAGTGATCTACTCTCAGCAGTGATCTCATATGGGATAGTTGGGTTCGGATTGGTTATAGCTTTCTTATTATTACAAGCTCCGGATCTGGCAATTGTACAAGTTGTTGTAGAAGTTGCAACGCTTATCATAATGATAGCCACAATCAAAAATACTCAAAGGAATATCCCAAAGATGGAATTAAAACCAAAGATAGCTGTTTATTATGCTATTACGTTAATAATGGCACTTGTCTTTGTGTTAATCTTCGATAGAGCTACTGGATGTCTAAACCAATTTGGTGCTGATACTATGCGGATGGCACAACCCTATATTGATGGTGCTGCAGATACAAAAAGTGCAAATCTTGTAACCGGGGTAGTTTTCGATTTCAGAGCTTATGACACACTTGGTGAAGCGACAGTTCTCTTCACTGCTGTTATCGGTGTTCTCACTATTCTCAGGATAAAAGGGAAGAAAGAGGAAAAAAAATGAATATCCAATATCGAATGGAGAATATCCAATAATGAATGAGAAGAAATTTAGAAATTGGAAATTCCTTGTTCATCTGTTGGAAATTCAGGTAGAAGGATTAATATCCAATAAGCCAAAGACTTATAAGTATCCGAAAAGGAATGACGAAGAATGAAGGAAATAAGATTATGAAAGGTATGACAATAATCGTAAAAAAAATCAGCCAGATCATCTGTCCGGTAATTTTTATGTTCGGTTTATATATAATCGTGCACGGTCATCTCACTCCTGGTGGTGGATTTGCCGGCGGTGTGATCATGGCTGGAGCATTTATTCTACAGATCCTGGCAAATGGCAATATTCTTCCTAAATTACGTAAAGAAGAAGAAGGTTTGGAATTCCTGGAAAGTTCTGCAATCCTTGGTTTCCTGATCCTTGCCGGATTAGGGCTTCTCTTATCCGGAGGTGTTGTCTTCTTTGCAAATTTTATGGAAAAAGGAGTATTAGGAAATCTTATCAGTGCTGGTTTTATCCCTTTAGAAAATATTGTTGTCGGTGCCGAAGTTTGTGCAGCTATTGCTACGATATTCATTGCTCTGGTTGTATATAAAGACGAGGTGAAAAAATGATAATATATATATTATGTTTTGTACTTTTTCTGGTGGGACTATATGGTGTGGTCTCAAAAAGAAATCTGATAAAGATAATTATCGGGATCGCGATCATGGAATATAGTATAAATCTGTTTTTAATCATGATTGGTTACATAGAGGGTGGAACGGCACCGATAATCACAAAGGGATTTGAAAATGCCAAATTTGTGGATCCTTTACCGCAGGCAATGATATTAACTTCTATCGTGATCGGGCTTGCTACAACTGCACTTCTTCTTGCAGTAGCTATCAGGTTATACCAAAAATATGGAACATTTGATATTAATAAGATTAAAGATCTAAAAGGATAAAAAATGAATTCTTTAATTCCTTTGTTTGTAATCATACCGTTAGGTTGTGCGTTTTTAATGGCAATGCTGGGCAGGTTCATCAAAAACATAAATAAATTTATAACACCCATATTTATGTTGTTTTTGGTCTATCTTTCGCTTAGTTTCATCTTTAAATCGCAGGGATCATTGATCTACAAGGTTGGTGGATTTGAACCAGTAAATGGTGTTCCAATTGCTATTTATATGGTTATGGATGGTTTAACTAAACTTATATTGTTGGTCATCTCATTAGTTGGATTCCTGGCAATTTTCTATTCTCTTTCCTACACCAAGCAATACACGGCAGAAAGGAAGTTCTATGTTCTATTCAGTTTGATGATAGCTGGAATGAACGGGATTGTTATTAGTGGTGATATATTTAATATTTTTGTATTTTTGGAAATTGCTGCGATCTCATCTTATGCACTTGTAGCCTTCGGTGTAGAGAAACATCAGTTGGAAGCATCCTTCAAATATCAGGTTTTGGGAGGGATAGCTTCTCTAATTATTCTTTTAACAATAGCTCTTATATATTGGAATACAGGAACTTTGAACATTGCTGATATCTCCAGACAATTAACTGTAAATTCTCAAGCTGGAACAAACGTATTCCTGAAATTTATTTCTATTCTGCTGATAGCAGGTTTTGGATTGAAAGCAGCGATCTTCCCCTTCCATTCGTGGCTTCCTGATGCGCATTCTTCTGCACCTTCTCCAATTTCTGCTATGCTTTCGGGAGTTCTAATCAAAGCAATAGGAATTTACGTTATCATCCGCTTGTTCTTTAATATGTTCCCACTTTCATATGAAATATCAATGACGATCACAGTGCTGGGTACGATCTCGATGATAATTGGTGGACTGCTTGCGATAGGGCAGTGGGATATTAAGAGAATGCTGGCTTATTCCAGTATTAGTCAAATTGGATATATCGTTTTAGGATTAGGAATTGGAATGCTTGTTCTGGTTACGGGTGGAAATAAGGCAGTTGCAGCGTTATCGATAACAGGTGGATTGTTCCATCTTCTTAATCACTCGATTTTTAAAAGCTTATTGTTTCTAAGTGCGGGAGCAGTAGAATATCGGACTGGAACAAGAGATATGAGAAAAATGGGAGGACTCTCTGAAGTTCTGCCAATAACATCGCGAACATCTCTCATAGGATCTCTGGCAATATCCGGTATTCCTCCATTCAATGGATTTTTTAGTAAGCTGATAATCATTATCGCTGCAATTCAAGCTCAATATTATGTTTTGGCTTTTCTGGCTGTTTTAGTAAGTGTGATCACAATTGCCTACTTTATGAAATTACAGAAATATACTTTCTACAATAATGATGGTTCTAAATGGATAGAAAAAAAGATCAAGGAAGTACCTTTTTCTATGACGTTTTCAATGATATTGCTTTCAATTTTATGTTTGATAATGAGTCTTTTGATAATTCCGGAAGTAAGGACGATATTTCTACAACCGGCAGTGGATGTATTGATAAATTCAGCTTATTATACAACTAAGATAATAGGAATATAAATATGAAATATGTAACGCTGTTTATAATAATCTTTGTTCTCTGGCTTTTGATAACATTCAATATAGAAATACCGAATTTAATTGTGGGAGCTGTTGCTGCTTTGATAACATCTTTGGTTTTTGGAAGAAGTTTTCTGAAGGATTCCAAGAAGTTTTTCCAACCTCATAGATATTTCTGGATAATCGTCTATTTATTCATTTTTGTCTGGGAATGTATCAAAGCCAATTTCGATGTAGCTTATCGAGTATTAAGCCCCTCGATGCCGATAAAACCCGGAATAGTAAAAACAAAAACTACACTTAAAACTGATATCGGTAAAACGTTCCTGGCAAATTCTATTACGATGACTCCTGGTACGATAACTGTAGATATTATTGATGATGAATTTTATATTCACTGGATCTATGTGAGTAGTAAAGATCCAAAGGTTTACACAGATAAAATATTAGGAAGATTTGAAAAATATTTAAAGAGGATATTCGAATGATTATTAATCTACTACTTTATGTCCTGATCGGATTGAGTTTTTTTTGTTTCTTTAGGGTTGTTTTTGGTCCGTCAATAGCAGATCGAATGGTAGCAATAGATATCTTTGGAATTCTTGTTGTAGGTATCTGCAGTTTACTAGCGATCAAAACAGGTAGGTTATTCTTAATTGATATCGCTATTGCCTGGATAGTTTTGGGCTTTATTGGTACGTTAACTTTAGCAAAATATTTAACGGGGAAAAAATTAGATGAGTAATACAATAAGCATAATATTTTTTATTATAGGAGTCGTTTTCGATCTGTTCGGATGTATAGGATTGATCCGTCTTCCAGATGTCTATAATCGTCTGCAATCAGCTACAAAATCGGTTACGTTAGGAACTTGCAGTATTCTTTTTGGCTTATTCATTAAATATGGATTTTCAGCCATCGGGATGAAGGCACTTATTGCAATACCGCTTTTGTTTTTTGTTTCTACTGTAGCTGCACATGCTCTAGTACGGGGTTCATATATTTTTGGTACTAAACTTTGGGATAAAACAGTTATCGATGATTATAAGGATGTTCAAAAATGAAATATCCAAAATTACGAGAATTAAAAGAGGCAATAATTTCACTGTTTTCAAAACCTTATACAACCAGATTCCCAGCCGGAGATTTCAAACCGTTCCCGGGCTATCGCGGCAAACCTATTGTAGATGAAGATAATTGTGTGGGCTGCGAAACTTGCGCAAATGTCTGTCCTTCTAATGCGATCACATTTGTGGATGATTCTAAAACCGGCATTAGAACAATTTATCGCGATTACGGTTCCTGTATTTTTTGCGGAAAATGCGAAGAGCATTGCATAACCGGAGGAGGTGTGAAGCTTTCTGACGAAGAGTTTGATCTCGCTTGTTTTGACCGGAGTACTCTCATTGAAACTCAGGAGAGAGAGCTTCTTATCTGTGCTAACTGCGGTGCTATTATTACCACAAAAGATCATATGAGATTTATTCATGAAAAGTTAGGTCCCAAAGCTTATTCATCGATTATGAACTTAAACATTTTGAATGAAAGATTGCAAATGGCTGACGATACAGATGTCAAAATTCAGGATGGTTTGAAAAGAAAGGATATGTTCAGTACTCTTTGTCCGAATTGTAATCGTAAAGTTCAGATAGAGAATTTGATCTGAGTTTTTTTCAACGGGTTTATGAATAAAGATTTCCCAAATAGATTAAAAAAAATCATCCAAATAAAAACTACTCTTTTCGTTGGTATCGGTAACGCTTTAAAAAGTGATGATGCAATCGGAATCTATATTTGCCAAAATATCATGCAAACTAATAAAATAAAAACTCTCATTGTGGAAAGCGGTATCGAAAAATTTGTGGGGAAGATCAATTCAATTGAGCACGATGTTCTCATTCTGATCGATTGCACAGATTTCGATGAGAAACCCGGATTTATTGATATTCTACCTATCGAAAATATCCAAGACTTCACTGTTAATACTCACACAATTTCAGTAAAAAGGATATCAGAATTCTTCAAGCAGGAAACTTATCTTTTGGGAATTCAGCCAAAGAATGTGAAATTTGGTGAGGAGTTTTCGGAAATTGTTTTGCAAGCTGCTGATGAATTGATCGAATTGCTTAACTAATAGAT
>JAQICU010000300.1 GCA_027858325.1 Candidatus Cloacimonadota bacterium | reverse complement strand
CTCTTTACGTAGCTTCTGCTGCAACTAAGATACGAAGGACACGATCAGATTCAAGTCAAGTATTAATCTTTGCATTTCATTCCTTAGTCCTCTCTTTGTGTCTTAGAGCCTTGGTGACTAAGACTTCTCTTTATCTGATTAATAATAAATACCGCAATTAGTGCAGCTGCTGCAATACCTGCACCGATCCATTTTAATGATGTGAGAAAAGTTACTACAATTGCCGCAATGCAAACTCCCAAAAATATAAAGAGAATTGATTTCCAGAATTTAAGCCCGAAAAGATAGGCAGCCAGAGAACCTGTCCACGCACCAGTAATTGGTAATGGGATAGCTACGAACAGCATTAATCCGATCTCTTCATATTTTTGGATAACTTTAGTTTTTCGGCGTGTTCTGGCAAAAATAGCTTCCAATAATTTCTTTAAGAATGATACTTTGAAACAAATCTTTGTGACAAAATCAAAAAATAGGAGTATGAAAAATATTGGGAACATATTCCCAGCCAGCGCAATCGGGATAACTTTCCATAAAGGAAGCTCATATTTCAGCATTCCTATTGGTATCGCTCCACGTAGTTCGAAAATAGGTATCATGGCAATCAAGAAAACTTTGATCTCATCAGGAGCTTCGATCTTATCAATTGATGTTTTATGTTTCTCTTTTATCCCTTCATCTGCAAAAAGTGAAAAAGTAATACAAAATAGAATCAGAATAATTAAAAGTCTTTTCATTCCTGCCATCCTTCATCACCGATAAGCGGAACAAAAGTACACCCGCCCTCATTTGTATGAATGTAGCCATCCTCGGTTCTGGTTATCACAACAAGCTGTTGAAAAGTTCTATTTCCGGTAGGAATAATAAGCTTACCGTTCATGGCTAGTTGGCTGGTTAGACTTTCCGGAATATCCGGTGCTGCTGCAGCAACGATTATTTTATCAAATTTATTCTGCTCAGGATTGCCATCTTTCCAACCTAGAGTTCCATCTCCAAATCTGTAAAATATATTTTTATAACCCAGATCATTAAGTAAATTTTCAGCTTTTTGTATTAGTGAATTTATCCGTTCCACCGTAAAGACCTCTGTTGCAATCTCAGCTAAAAGAGCAGTTTGATAACCTGAACCAGTTCCAATCTCCAGTACTTTATCACTTTCTTTTAGCTCTAGTATCTGCATCATTAATGCTACAATATAAGGTTGGGAAATTGTCTGTCCTTCACCGATACTGAGAGGTGAATCGTTGTAAGCAAGATACCTGATCTCATCCGGTACAAACAGATGACGTGGAACTGATGAAAATGCCTTCAGTACTTTTTCATCAATTATTCCCCGAGCAACAAGTTGATATTTGATCATATTTCCGCAGGAAGATCTGTTTTTCATTTTCTTTTAACCCTTACTATTTTTATTAATCCAAGCTCTAATTTGTCCGAATGAATCTTTTTTTGTGAAATCAGGAGCAATTGGTGTGATGGAGATATACCCGTTTTTCACAGCATTGGCATCAGAATTTTCTATCTCTGTCCAGTGTGGTTTATCACCACCTATCAAGTAAACAGTTTCCCCATTCACATCTTTTTCTTTGCGTACAAAATTGTAATATATCCGGTGTCCAATGCAAGTAACTTTGGTTCCTTTGATCTCAGAATAATCCAAATTTGGAACATTTATATTTAATACTTCATTCTTAGCAATTTCGTTAAGGATGCCATTCTCCAGCATTTCACATAAATATCTGGCAGCTGTAATAAATTTTTGATCTTTGTAAGAAGCTAATGAAATGGCAATTGATTTATAACCTAAAAACATCGCTTCTATCGCTGCCGCTACAGTGCCTGAATACAACACATCCTCACCCATATTTTGTCCTGCATTTATCCCCGAAATAACCAGATCTATTGATTCATCTACTAATAGTTGTGAGGCCAGTATCATGCAATCAGCAGGAGTACCGGAGATAGCAAATTGCTTCTCTTTTTTCTCAATTATTCTCATCGGTTTAAAAAGTGAGATGGAATGTGATTTTGCACTCTGTTGTGTTAGTGGTGCAGCAATAATTACATAATGTCCGTTCTTTTTAAGCTCCTCTGCTAAAACTGTGATTCCCGGTGCATTATAACCGTCATCATTAGTAAGTAAAATTCTCATTGTATCTCCATTAATTTTTCATCTCATAAAGCACGATCTTAATAAAATTCTTTATATCTCTTAAACCAGAAATATAACTCACTTGCCTATCATAAATCGTCTCGATAGGGATAAAATCGACCTTCCCATTCTTTTTTGCAATTTTCAGGATGATTTCAGTTTCAAATTGATAGCGTTTGGTTTGAAATTCCATCCCTTCCAATATTTCTAAATTATATAGTCTAAATCCACATTGTGAATCTAGTATCTTCTGTTTTGATGAACGTGATACAACCCAACTAGTAAGCGTATTACTGCAAATCCGGTGGAACGGCATCTTCTTGTGAGAAAAATCTCTCTTTCCAATTACCAGAGCCAGATCAAGTTCATTCTGTTTTTTAATGAAATCGGGAAAATCCTCCGGTTTATGCTGTAAGTCACTATCAATTGTAAAAGCAAATTTATAACCTTCCTCAATAGCCGCTTTAAACCCAACTTGCAATGCATTTCCTTTGCCACTATTAACTTTCAGATCTATCAGCTTCACTCCAATCTTCCGGCAAATCTCTTTGGAATTATCTTCCGATGCATCATTAACTGCAAATATGCTTTTTAATGGAAAATATTTTGTGATCCGCTTAAATAATTCAGGTAAATATTTTTCAGTATTATATATGGGCACAATTATTACTGTATTCTTCCAATCTGCTTTCATAATCCCACTTCTTTCTTTTTTGTTATCCAAAATTCTCACCTTTGAGTGTCAAGCAAATCATTGCAA
>JAQICU010000298.1 GCA_027858325.1 Candidatus Cloacimonadota bacterium | reverse complement strand
ATTTTATTCCAATTTTAGAATTGGCGATATTTGGCTCTGTATTGGCTTTTGTTTTGAAGACCTATGTGATTAAGAAGATTGGATTGATCAATTCAAATATTTTTTCGAATATGATACCTGTGTTTACAGCTATTATTGCTTATTTTGTTCTCAATGAAATATTAGGAATTCAGAAATTTATTGGAATTATTATTGTTATCTCAGGATTGCTTATATCTCAAATTCCACAATTACGAAGAAGAAAATCTAAAAAGTTAGCATAAATAAATTCAGTTCAGATTCATCAAAACAGTTTCAATATTTTCTGATAATATTTTGCTTTTTCTATCAATTCTTTTGCGTCGATATTGATTAATTCTCTATCTTTCATTACTATCTTTCCATTGATTATCACATCTTTTATCTGCTCTGAAGCTGATGAATAAACCAGATGTGAATATGGATCGTACATGGGCTGTGCTTCTATGTTATCAATATCAATAAGGATAAGATCAGCTTTTTTACCAACTTCAATTGAACCGATCTGTTCACTTTTCTTCAAAGCTTTTGCTCCGCCAATTGTTGCAATTTGGATCATTTCTTTTGCAGGCAAGATAGTAGGATCGTCATTCAAGGCTTTTTGTAATTTTGCCAATAAACTGATCTCCTGTAAAATGCTTAGATTATTATTGCTGGCAACACCATCCGTTCCAATACTTAAATTGAAACCATGATCTAAATAATTTTTAAAGGAAGAAAAACCGGAAGCGAGTTTTAGATTACTGCTGGTATTTATTGCAATCGAAGAATTATTTTTAGCAAGAATATTCTGCTCATTTTCATCTAACCATAAAGCATGAGCAACAACAACATTTCCTTCAAAAAAGCCTATTGAATCAAGGTATTCTACCGGACGTAACCTGTTTTTCTTGAGGCAATCCTGTACTTCCTGCTTGGTTTCGGAGAGATGAATATGAAGTAAAATTCCCAATTCCAGCGCCAGATCTTTTGCTTTGATAAGATTTTCTTTCCCACAAGTATAAATAGCATGTGGAGCAACTGCAAAATCGATGAGTTCATTCTTCTCATATTTATTATGCATTTTCCGGATGTAAGCAAATATCTCATCCGCATTCTGATAATTTGCTACTGGGAAATCTAAAACACCTTCTCCCAGAACAGCTCGAATCCCTGCTTTTTCTGCAGATTCAGCAGTTTGATCTCCAAAGAAATACATGTCACTAAATGTGGTGATTCCATTCTTGATCATCTCAGCACAACCGTGCAAAGCTGCATCTTTCACAAATTCTGCTGACAGGAATTTTGCTTCAACCGGCCAAATATGCTCCGATAACCATTCCTGCAAAGGAAGATCATCAGACAGACCTTTGAAATAGCTCATTGCCACGTGGGAGTGAGTGTTCACAAATCCGGGCATCACGATTTTATCTGTTGCGTCTATGATGTGAGTTGCTTTATACTTTTTCTCAAGGTTTTTGCCAACTTCTAAAATGCTTCCATCCTTGATGGTAATACTTTTGATCTCCGGTTTCTTATTAAATTCAAGAATTAGTCCGTTATTTAATAAAATATCTACATTCATTATTTCCTCATCCAATAATGTTTGATCTCACCAAACAAAATTTCACCTTCTTTATATATTTTATATCCATGTTTTTCATAAAATGAAACAGCATTTTCACGAGCTTTAAGAATAATTTCTTTAGCTCCATTTCTTGTTAATTCTTCTTCCAGAGCTTTCAAAATCCTTAAACCGACTCCCTGTCTTCGGGAATCATCATCAACAGCCATATATCGAATTTGCGCTTGCTTTGTTGAATTAAAATGTCCACGACCACACCCGACTATTTTATTATTTGAAATTGCCATGATATGAATGCTATTCTCATCCATTTCATCCTGTTCACTTCCTTTTGGTTGATCCCAAGGTTTGCGCAAGATACGCCAGAGAAGATCAAAATATTCCTTGAATTCTTCTTCCGTTTTTGGCTCTTTGATAACGATATCTTTACTATTCATA
>JAQICU010000296.1 GCA_027858325.1 Candidatus Cloacimonadota bacterium | reverse complement strand
AAAAATAAAAGTTCAAAACGTATATTGCGATTACTCAATAACCCGAAAGAACTGCTCATTATCATCCTTTTGGGAAATACTATCGTAAACGTAGCAGCAGCCTCAACAGCTGCACTTATTGCAATTAACGTCGGAGAGAAATATCTCCAACATTTTTCCCAATCTATCCTCATGATTATCGAGATCATTATCATGACCATTCTACTATTGATCTTTGGTGAGTTAGCACCAAAACTGCTGGCATTTTCATCTCCGGAAAAAACTGCTCGTTCTTCCAGTTTCTTATTAGAAATTATTAAATACTTATTCTGGCCAATTATCAAAATATTGGAATTAATCAGCTCGATATTCTCTATTAAGAAAAGGACAGCTGAACAAACCGATATCACATCCGAAGATTTTAAAAACCTCATACAATCAAAGGTTACACAGCATACTTTAGAGGAAAATGAAAAAAGAATAATCACCAGCATTTTCCGTTTCTCTTCCACTGATGCCAAAAAAATAATGACACCAAGAGTTGATATTGCAGGTGCTGATACTTCTGAAGGCTTGCAAAAAGTTAAAGATTTGATTATTAGTACGGGGCATTCTAAGATTCCAATCTTTAAAACAAATATTGATAATATTATCGGGATAATTTACGCAAAAGATATCATCTTGAATCCAAATAAACATTCTATTAGTTCACTTCTACGTCCACCACTATTTGTTACAGAAAACACGAAGATCCAGAACCTGCTAAATAGATTTAAAAGACGAAAGATCCAGATAGCCATAATCGTTGATGAAAATGGTGGTACAGAAGGATTGGTCACATTAGAAGATATATTAGAAGAACTTGTTGGTGAGATTCGCGATGAATATGATAGGGAAAAACCAACCATCGTAAAACAAAACAAAAATACTTATATAATAAGTGGAATGTATTCCATCTCCGAATTAAATGATCAGTTTATATTGGATATCGATGAAGAAAAATATGATAATCTTGCTGATTTTATTTATGATCATTTCAATAAAGTACCTGAGGAAAATGAAAGCTTTATATACAAAGATCTGGTGAAATTCACCGTGAAAAAAGTTAAAGAAAGACGTATCCAATATATTACACTAGAAGTTATCAATATCAGTGATGAAGCAGAAAAGTAAACTTATTATCTTTATATTCTTCATTATCCCTGTTTTCCTTTTAGCAGAGACATTTGACCTCTCGATCAAGTATCTCGGATTCAGTGTTGTTCATGTTAAAATGATCAATGAGGACTCAACCCTTACTGTAAATGCAAGATCAACTTTCATTGCAAGTATTGCTTCTAAAATGGATAATTTTTACAGATCTGTTTATACTGCTAATTTTTTACCTGTAACATACGAAAAATATATTGATCAAGGTGATTATTTCGAAGATAGGATCATTGAATACAACAGGCAGACACTTACCGCCAAAAGAGTAAGTAATATCTCCCCTGACCGCAATTGTGAATATCCCATTATTACAGAAAGCCGCGACTTCTTCTCAGCTCTCTTTTATCTTCGTAATGCAATTGATGAACCAACCGGAGTGTTATGGGTAGATGCTAACAAGCTTATCTGGAGAGTTGAATATTCAGTTACGGGAAAAGAAAGAATATCAACAAAATTTGGAAAGAAAAGCGCGATTAAAGTTAAATTGAATTTCCAAAATTATTTGCATGAAGAAAATGAACGTTCTGATATGCTTACAAATAACCTGGTTAACGAAGAAAGATCGCTTCTCTTCTGGTTCTCTGATGATGAACAAAGACTTCCGTTAAAAGCAAAATTTATGATGAAACCTTTTGCTGTTGTTTGGAAGTTAAATTCCTATACAAAATAATATTACTGCAATGAAAATAAAGCATTATAAAATTGCATTCTATATCTGGACTGGGATATTATTTACTTTAACCTCAATCCCAAAATTACAATCACCAATAAATGATTCACTTAACGTTGATAAATTAGCTCATTTCATGGTTTATATGATATTTGCCTATTTGTTCATGAAGATGTTTGATGAAAAGCAGTTCATAAAAAAACTCAAACTATTATCCGTTTTAGCTGTTATCATACCCATCTTCGATGAATTACATCAAATACCAATTCCAGGTAGATCATTTTCCTATAATGACATTCTGGCTGATTTCCTGGGATTCCTTGCTGTGATCATCTATTTTAAGATAAAGTTGAAATGATCTTTAGATATTAATCTTTAATTCGCTTAAGGGAAACTACCAATTCATAATGAAATGGCGGTTTCAGCCAGATCTGCTTCTTGAGATACTTCTGAGGATTATCCATAATTTCTTTTTCCGGTACTTCTTCTACTTGATTGTCTTTTGATACAACAAAATAGATCTTTTCATTTGTTTTGACGGTTTTTCCAGTTGGCATAAGCTCTCCTACTAATTTGTATTTGGGATGATTTTCAATAAAACCTAAAAGTATTTCATTTGAAATCTTACTTCTATATTCTTTGCAATATCTTCTGTCTTCACAACTTGCAGCACATACAATAATATCTGTATGCCGTTTGTTTTTGGGACAAACAACAAGGTTAATATCAGATCGAATTTGCTTTCTCACTTTTCTCTACACTAATTTATATTTTTTTAGGACTTTTTCTAATGTTTTTAGATTACTCTCTTCCATAAAACACAAAGGTAAACGTAATTCGCTTTCTATCATCTTCATCAGATGTAATGATTCTTTCACCGGAATTGGATTTGTCTCGATAAACAATGCTCTATTGATATCAATAAGTTCCTGATGAATTCTAAGTGCTTCAGAATATTTTCCATTGGAACATAACGCAACCAGATCATGAACTTTGCGTGGTAAAATGTTTGCGGTTACTGAAATCACTCCATCTCCCCCACAAGACATTATCGGCAGATTCAAAGCATCCTCACCTGACATCACAGAAAAATCTTTATTTGTACTCTTCACTATTTGTGAAAGTTGATCAAGATCACCACTTGCTTCTTTGATGCCGACAATATTACTAAATTCTTTGGCTAATCTGATAGTCGTATCTGCATTGATATTAACACCTGTTCTTCCTGGAACATTATAGATCACTACAGGAATTGTAGTGCTTTCTGCAACTGACTTAAAATACTGATATAAACCTTTCTGAGTTGGTTTATTATAATATGGAGTTATTACTAATGCATAATCTACTCCCCACTCCTGAGCCTTGATTGTAGCTGAGATAGTATGTTGTAAATTGTTAGTTCCGGTTCCCATCATTACCGGAATTCGTTTATCTATCTTCTTGATACAAAAACGAACTAATCTCTCTTTTTCATCGCCAGCTAAGGTTGGAGA
>JAQICU010000289.1 GCA_027858325.1 Candidatus Cloacimonadota bacterium | reverse complement strand
CTTATAATTAATTTCTTCACTTCACGTTTTTTGATTTCTCCGCTTCTAAGAACATCCATCACTATTAAGTATATTCCATCGTTTAGATGACTGAGATTAAGAGTAGCACTTGCTTGTCCAGATGTATTCTTAAATTTATCTTCAGCCCAAAGCTGTTCTCCTTTTAAGCTATATACTTGAATAAGCACTTTATCCATTTGTTCGGGGATATAATATTCAATGTTGAATATACCGCGCGAAGGATTAGGAGCGACTGTTATAAGCTCGGCTTGATCAGATTGAATAGGCGCTTCGATATCTAAAAGTTCTCCACTGTTTTTAAAGATAGGCGTTAGTTTAAATCCTTTAGGCGTTCCAACAACAGCTTTTGTAATATCCAGCTCAGCTTCTAAAGAAGATGCTCTGCTGAGCAGTTTTGTTTTACCGGCAGTAAAGTAGAATCCGTCAAAGCTATACATCATCAAGATCTTCTGATTATCTTGCGTATAGTTGAGCCACTCAAAACCAGTTGTGGATTCCGAAAGTGTATAGCTAAAATCTTTTTCAAACGCGAGTTGTAAACCTGCGATAGATTCTTTAGATTCAACATATAAATCATCGCCTTCCCAATAGAAAAGAGCTTCTCCAACAGGCGTATTTGAAATGAATTCTATTTTCTGATTGACGGTAGCGATTCTTTTGGTGCCTGGATTTAAAATAATATCCACTGTGCCTACAATATCCAATACATTAATATAAGTATCTGCATTGACATCAGCCGCTCTAAAGATAAAAGGGGTAGGGTTATTCCCAAGAATATAATCTACGCTATGCACTAAATCCATAACATTTACTTCAAAGTCTCCGTTACCATCTCCAAGCATAGATGTAAGTGGCTCGGCTGCAACCGTTTTTGAAAAATCTGTTTCATCAAAACTGGTTCTTAAAATTTTGTATTGATAATAATAGCGTTTTCCTTCTTCCACCTGATAATCAATAAACTGTGCATCACTTATTAGAACTGTATTAAGCTTAATTGTATCCGTAAATGTACTATCTGTAATAGCATCATATCGATACATATTATAGCCCAATACATCTTCCAATAATGTTTCATCAGGAGCTTCCCATTCTAAGGTAATTTCACCCAAGCCCGGAGTAGCCATAAAACCTGCAGAAGCAGAGCCGGCTGATTGGATCAGTATGTTAAATCTTCTTTGTTCAACCGGAACTTCAAATCCCTCTACATCTCTGGCATCTGTTACTCTAATTCTATTTATACCATCAGCAGCACCAATTTTAACATCATGGATAACAGAATATATAGTGGAGTCTTCTGACCAAGAACCTATTTCTGTTATCATTTTTGAATTCCATGGTTCTCTAACCCCATAAGCTATATTCGGTGTATAAAAGGTATCCGCAGCTCTATTAAAATATACTTTGAACTCATGATTCCCCACCCCTATGGGATCCATTTGATCATATTCATCAAGTGCATTTAATCCATTAACCTCAACCTTCCAAACAATACCATGTGCTTCTGAATAGGGTACAAGCCTTGGATTATTGTACTTAAAAACACCAGTCCCACCATCAAAAGCATCGGTATTTAGCTCTTTTAAAATATCAACACTTCCCGTTCCTAAATAAATATTTTCAAATTCTGTAATGTAATTACTTCCAAGGTAATAACCTGTCAAATCATAGCTATAATAATTACCTATATAGTCGTATTGGGCTGCATACATCCCTAATACGTTGTTTTTTAAAGGAGTGTAATATCTTAAACCATTCGTTTGTTGATTATTTGCATTTGCGTCAACAATGTTGACATGTTCCCAACTTCCATACATAACATAAGTGGGCTGAATCATATTTGATTTTTTCATGATTCCACCATATTGTCCACCTCCATTGATAAATTGACTGTTGGTAGTTTCACCTGGATAAACAAACTGACCATTATCAATTACACAATAATCGAGGTATGAGTATCCATTTCCAAAATCAATTCGAAATCCGGATGAATATGTATCAGGTTTAAATGTAATCAGGCTGTCTTTTGTCCCCAGAGCAACAATATTTGATTGATTTAAAAATGTTATACGACCACTTTGTTGTGTTAATTCATCTGCACCAAAACGTAAGGTTACTCCCGGTTTTAAAATCAGACTAGCATTATTTAGAATTAAGGGATTAGTAAGAATATATTCCGTATCAGGATATAAGATAGTATCTTTTTCGATAAGACCTTGAAGCTTAACTGCATTTTTTATTTTTAATTTAAAGACTAAACTGTCTTTTTTGGTATTTTCCTGAATTTCATCCCAAGCTATCATTCTAAATTCAATCTGTGTATTGTGAGCTACATCATTTGAGATTTTGAATTTTAAAGGATTTTCATACTGGTTATAAATAGCGTAATCTGAAATACTTCCGATGTCAATAATCGAATCTGTTAACGTAATTATAGACCTGTAAAATTCGTTTTGAACCTCGTTACCTCCAAGCTTTAGCACTACCTTTACCGAATCTGCTTGCCCCCAATAGTTTTTGATTTTTGGGTATAAATGTATCTCTTCACCTGAATCTAATTGACCGTCTTGATATACATTACCGGAAATTGTATCTATTGCCTGGGCGGTAAGTATTTTCAAAATAGGACTTGGCTCTGCGACTATTGCAGCGAGTGCGTCTATATATTCTCCGGTCTTGGTGTTAATGATGTTCCCAAATATTCTTTCGTTGGAATCTTCCTGCTTAATTTGCTTATACAATGCCATAAAACCTGAAACCAATGGAGCTGCCATTGAAGTGCCTGATAAATTTCGGTATCCACCATTAGGAACTGTACTTAAAATACTAACACCTAGGGCTTTAGTTTCATAGTTTTGTTGTTCGATAAGTGTTGAAAAAATAGGGCCATCACAATCATAATTGGAAAAACCACCGTTTGATTCCACTCCTAAAACAAAAGTATATGCAGCTGGATAAAAAATTAGACTGGGTATACATGGCGGTAAAGGCATTCCATTATTACCTGCCGCAGCAACAAGAAAGCTAGTTGCATATGCATTTGCAAGAGCATTTTTTAAGGTTATTGATGCAACACCACCAAAACTCATATTTAGCACTGTAGCCTCATTATTAACAGCATAGTCAATTCCTTGAGCAATTGTTGCAAGATCACCTATTCCGGAAGCTTGAAATACTTTAATAGGTATTAGCTTTACATTCCATGCTGCACCAGCTATACCAATAGCATTATCTCCAACAGCCCCTGCAATACCTGCAACGTGTGTTCCGTGCATATTATCGTCTAATGGGGCATTGTCCAGGTTAATAAAGTCCCAACCTTTTATATCATCAATATAACCATTATTGTCATCATCAAAGCCTTCTATACCGTTTAGCTCGGCTTGGTTTATCCAAATATTATCTACTAAATCAGGATGTTCGTAATCAATGCCGGTATCTAAAATGGCTATCGTCTGGCTTCCGTCACCAGTGGTATATGTATTCCATACTTTGTCAATATTAGTGGCAGGAATATTTAACTGTTGGCTGTATAAAGCATCATTAGGATCTGCCGCTGTTCGTTTGGTTGAGGGCTCGTTTAATTCATCTTCGGTGATAATTTCAGAATCAATAGTAAAATCGTTAACGCTGTAATAGTAGTTTGGCTCAGCATATTCAACATCAGGATTACCTTTTAGCTCTTCCACCAAAGCAAGTATGTTCTCTTGCTTATCGTTTAACTCAATAACAAAAGTGTTTTTAAGAGAATGAGGCTCTGGAAGACGAGGGTCTTTTACCAATGCGTTTTTCATACTGATGCTCTTGAGTACCGTTTTTTCGGAAAACAGCACTTTAGCTTTGGATACTTTATCACCAATGCCCAAAAGAGTACCAATATCTTTTTGAGTAGTACCTACACCGCTGCTTTTATAGGTAATCTCGGCATCAATATGCTCTTTTAATTGAACAATAAGTTGTCCGGGAACAAAATTAAATTGATCGGTTCTTGGATCGCGATCTTGAGCAAATAACACTTGGCTTGAAATAAGTAGTAGGAATAATAGTTTTTTCATCTGTCTATAATTATATGTTTCATCTGTTTATATAGTATGCTTGTTTCATTAGTTCTTGCTAATGAATAACTTCTTAACTTCACGTTTTTTGATTTCTCCGCTTCTAAGAACATCCATCACAATTAAGTATATCCCATCGTTTAGAAAACTTAAATTGAGTGTTGCACTTGCTTGTCCCGCTGTATTCTTAAATTTATCTTCTGCCCAAAGCTGTTCTCCTTTTAAACTATACACTTGAATAAGTACTTTATCCATTTTCTCTGGAATATAATATTCAATGTTGAATATTCCTTGTGAAGGATTAGGAGCGACTGTAATAAGCTCAGCTTGATCCGATTGAATAGGTGCTTCAATATCCAGCAGTTCTCCGCTATCTTTAAAGATAGGCGGTAGTTTAATTCCTTTAGGCGTTCCAACTACTGCTTTTGTAATATCCAACTCAGCTTCTAATGAAGATGCTCTGCTGAGTAGTTTTGTTTTGCCTGCAGTAAAGTAGATTCCGTTAAAGCTATACATCATCAGCATTTTCTGATTGTCCTGAGTATAGTTGAGCCACTCAAAACCAGTTGTGGATTCTGAGAGGGTATAGCTAAAATCTTTTTCAAAAGCGAGTTGTAAACCTGCGATGGATTCTTTTGATTCAACATATAAATCATCACCTTCCCAATAGAATAATGCTTCTCCGACAGGCGTATTGGAGATGAATTCAATTTCCTGATTAACGGTAGCTATTTTCTTAGTGCCTGGATTTAAAATAATATCCACAGTACCCACAATATCCAATACATTGATATAAGTATCGGCATTTACATCAGCAGCTTTAAAGATAAAAGGTGTGGGGTTATTCCCAAGAATATAATCAACGCTATGTACTAAATCCATTACATTTACTTCAAAGTCTCCGTTACCATCTCCTAATTTTGCAGTAAGTGGTGTAGCTGCAATTGTTCTTGAAGAATCTGTTTCGACTAAATTTGTCCTGAGTATTTTATAATAATAGTAGTACTTTTTATTTGGAGAAACGTCAAAGTCAGTATAAAGTGTATCAGATATCAATTCGTTATTAATCATTACGGGTTGAGTGAGTACAGTATCGTTTAGATGTTCCATACGATACATATTATAGCCCAAACCATCTTCCAGATCATTACTATTCCATTCAAGATTTACTTTACCTAATCCGGGAACAGCTTGAAATTCCATGGAGGCTGAGCTCGCTGCATTTATTATAAACTCAAATCTTTGATCTTCAACTGGTATTTCCCAGCCCCAATTGGCATCTTGTTTGGCTCCGGCAACTCTTAATCGGTTTATTCCATCACCAACTGTTATTTTAATAGTTTTATAAACTGTAAAAATTTTACCATCGTCTGACCAAGAAACATCTTCATTTATAATTGTTGAAGTATATGGAAAAAGTCCTCCAAAGCTTACAAGAGGTACAATTGATTTGTCCATTGGTCGATTAAAATATACATCAAATCTTTGTTTTCCAATTCCAACAGGCTCTAAAACATCATCTTGTGCATCTATACCATTCACCAGGATCTTCCAAACGTGTGCCTGACAAGAATCTGAGGGTGCCAATAATATTGGTTCGTAGTTCAAATATGGGAGTACTTCACTTTGCCAAAAGTCATAATATTTCAATTTGATTTTTTCTTTATTAGAAGTACCCCAATATTGATTTGGTAAATTTACTAAATCTGCTTGACCATTAGTTTTTATAAAATAAGCACCAAGTCCATTCTCAAAAAAAGAGTTTTTAATTATTCTATTTTGATTTTCACTTTGTACGAAAAGAAATTTTGGATACTCGAGATGATAATCCCTATTAGGATAAACATATAAATATATATTTATCATTTTATTAAAGACATTGTATTTTGATGTTGTTAAACTTACGCCATCAATAATAAAGTTATTTACAACACTTTCAAATAGATTACCACTAAACCCAGAGCTAAAAACTGTATTTTCAAAAAAACAGCGGTAAATAGAATCACAACTAAAATTACTTCCAGAGTGACCTTGCAAAAAATTTGAAATTTTTGAATAGGAGATTTTATTTCCACTAAAATCAGTTAGATAGGAAATATAGCAATTTACAAGATTAGTAGCATTCAAAACTCCTCCTTTTCCATCTATATCAACATATTTGTATATTACATTTCCTCCAATAATACCTTTCATAAAGATTCTATTCTCTGGAGAGCCAATCGCTACAACGTTTCCTCGATTATCAACACCTGCATTAATTTCTACATGTGTTCCGGGGAGAATTGTAAGTGTTACACCTTGAGAAATTCTCCAACTATTTGTGATTACCCAATTTTTATCAGGAGTGAATGTTGTATCATTAAGTAAAATGCCAGATAACTCTTCTCCATTGTAAATAATAAATTTTATGCTTTGTTTAAAAGTGGCTGTGTCTTGGGCATCACTAATTGTAACATCTAATGTAATGACTCGGTTGTGATAGCAATCATCATTTATTTTAATCTTAAAAGGTTCTAATTCATTTATTCTTGATCTGTAAATACCAATACTTCCAAAACTTACAGAATCCTTCAAAATAGTAATATCATTGGCATCTCCACCAGCCGCCTGTTCTATTTTAGCATAAACTGTACCAGCGGGATATCCGGTATTTCTAATCTGAATAATAATATCTACAATTTCACCTCCATCAGCTTGGCTATCATTGTCACATCCTTCCTCAATATCTTTTAAGGTAAAATTCATTACATCAAGCACAGGAATTTTTGATGTCCCAAAAAAAGCTTCATTTAAGTCAACAAAATCATTTGATGAGTGAATAAAATCACTCCACAATTCTTCTATAGATTTTTCAGGGAAAAGCGAACGATATAATGCAATTCCCCCTGCTACAATTGGTGTTGCCATAGATGTTCCACTAAATGTTTTATAATTCCCATTTGGGATTGTGCTTAAAGCTGTTCCTGGCGCTTTCAATTCGTAATTTATTCCTTCAGGAGCTTGAGAAAAGACGGGCCCATCTGGATCGTAATTAGAATATGCACCATCAGATTGAACTCCAAATACAAAAGGTAGAGCCGCTGGATAGAGAATTGCAGGGAAACCTGCTGGTAAAATATCGTAAATGCTATAAGAATCATTACCTGAACTAGCAACAAGTAAAATATTATTGGCATAAGCATTAATTAATGTGTTATCGAGTGTAAATGAACGACCGTAGGAACCAAAACTCATATTAATTACAGTTGCTCCATTGTTGCTGGCATAATTCACTCCTCTTATAATAGTTGCAACATCTGTATGTCCAGACGCTGGAAACACTTTTATGGGCATTAGCCTTGCATTCCAGTTAACTCCAGCAATACCAATTCCGTTATTACCTTCTGCGGCAGCTATTCCTGCTACATGCGTTCCATGACTGTTATCATCCAATGGATTATTATCGTTGTTAATAAAATCCCATCCTCTAATATCATCACCAAAACCATTACCATCATCATCTATCATGTTATCGGGAATTTCCTGATTGTTATTCCAAATCTTGTTTTTTAAATCCGGATGATCCCAGTCGACTCCTGTATCAATAATGGCTATAACCTGGTTCGTATCACCTGTTGTTTGTTCCCAAACCAAATTTGCCTTAACAGCAGGAATATACGATTGCTGGCTATACAATGGATCGTTGGGAACAACAGCATCCTTATCTCGCTTCAGTTTAGAATCCTGCAATTTTGCAATATCATCTGCTGTCAGTACTGGGCCAACGGGTTTTAGATCATCTATAGAATAAATATAATTTGGTTCTGCATATTCTACTTCGGGTAGAGCATGAAGTTGTTCAATATATTCGTGAATATTTATAGGCTCAGTTGTACCGGATTTTAGCATCGGTAATGTCAACTTATAAATATTATGCAGACTGGGGATAATCATATCCCTTCCATAAGGGTCTTTCACTACCCTGGCTGCTTTTAGTGTTTTTTCTTGAGGGAAAAGTTTTTCTAACTTGACAATATCGGCTGATTTTAGAATATAGTCGATGCTAATTATGCCTATTGACTTCAATGAAGAAGCGTCTATAGAAATCTGAACATTGTCAGCAAATTTTACCAATACTTCGTTTGGAACATAATTGAATTGATCGCTTCTTGGATTGCGGTCCTGTGCAAACAGAACTTGACCGGAGATTAGGAGGAGGAGGAGGAATATTAACTTTTTCATTGTTTTTGATTTAAAATTATAAACTCAATTAATCACTCGGTATCTTCTGTGGCTTTTTACATTTTAATATATCTACATTCAAAGAGAATCATTATTTATATTTCATACTACTTCACTTTCAGCACTTTCAAATTATCCACACTTTCCTGTTTTTCAATGCGGATATAATAAATTCCCACAGGAATATTAGAAGCATTCCATTCTAAAAGATAAGTGCCTGGAGAATAGATTGTTTTATCAGCTAGCAGATTAATCAATTTTCCATAACCATCATATATTGAAATACGAACATTTTGAGTTTTGCTAACAGTGAAATTGATACTCAACTTATCGGTAAAAGGATTTGGGTACAATTCAACAGCATCAGGATTTAACTCATTAGCTATTGCATTTTTCAGCTCAAACGGATGAAAAACATCTGCAATAACCATATCTTCACTAAAGCTCAATGTTTCTTTATATGAATACCATTTGTTTTCTTCCTTTTGGAAGAATTTAAAATGCACTTTATCCCCTTGCTTGATATTGCTATACAACATCAGATTGTATAAGTATTTATCAGTCATTGGATATAATAAACCGTTAATAATACCAACACATTCATCTTGCTTATTAAATGCATATAAGATATTGTTTTCGGCACCTATATTTATATCATCAAAAAACACTTCTATGATTGCACTTGCACTAAACTCGAAATCGTGTACATTAACCTTGTATTTAGGAATGTCGATAAAAGCACCTTCATTAGTAGTTAAAGTTGTTGCTTTAAATTCATTGTCGGGAGTTTCATTTATAGATCCTGAATTAGCAACTCTTAGAACATATCCATTAGTTGGTTGCATCATTTCAAGCTGTCCAAACCAACCAAATCCTTCATAATATGTAGTTGAAACAAGTTGATCTTTTAGATAATCCCCATCGACAATATCCAGAGTAGCCAGATAGTCTTCTACTAACATCTCAAATAAGACAGGATAACCTATCCAATTCCAACCTGCAAGAACAGGAATCTCAGTATTTGTAAGATCAATCGGATAACCATAATATATTAAATCACCCGAGTTGTTTAGGTTCATCTTATATGTTTCTATTGGATCAATCTCTAACAGAGTTCCAAACCATCCTTTAAATCCATCCTGGTCATAGAATGTAGCAGAATTACCTGTTCCTTTTCTGTCTTTGATATAATCACCTGCTTGAGGGTTTAAAGAAGAAAGAATAGTGTCGAGTAGCATATTTTCGTTTTCTAAGTATACAGAGAACCAATTCCAACCATTGGTCAATGTTTTATAGAGTTCAATATTGGCACTTACAATTACTTCAACTGTATCCGAAGCTACTGAACTCCACGCTTGATTAGAATCTTTAAATTGAAAATGAATTGTATGTTCACCTTTTGGTAAACTACAAACATTTATGTTCTCAAGCATTTGATACGGATTAATAGGAACACCGATATTTGCTGAAACTGCATTTTCAAAATCTGAATCTAGCCAATATCTGTAAGTGTTAATTAAATTAGGTTGTGAACCATTTTCAGGAAGCTTAATGAAATATTGACTATTTACCGAACTCCAATACCCTGCATCATCCAGATATCTTACATGATAACTGTGCAACCCGATTGACAATGCTCCGGCATCCAAATCATCATTAATCGTAAAAGTTTGTTCCGAACCAACCGGAATCTTAATTTTATTTTCATAATTATTATCAAACCAATATTCATATGTTGTAATTACTCTGTTACCTTCAGGTGACAAAGGTAGTTTTTGAAAATACTGACTGTTTATTGAACTCCATCGTCCTGCATCATCAAGATACCTGACATGATAACTGTGCAACCCGATTGAAAGTGCTACGGCATCCAAATCATCATTAATCGTAGAAATTTGTTCCGAACTAACCGGAATCTGAATTTTATTTTCATAACTGTTATCAAACCAATATTCATATGCTGTAATTACTCTGTTGCCTTCGGGTGACAAAGGAAATTTTTGAAAATATTGACTATTTACTGAACTCCAGCCTCCATTGTTATCTATATATCTGATATGAAAACTATGAAGTCCATAATTTAAATTTTCTACATTTAATTGTGCGTTAAGAACTGTTTCAGAATATAACTTGGCTTTTAAAAAAATTCTTGAGTTGTATTGATCATCTAACCAATATTCAAAAGAATTTATATTGTTATAATTACCTGAGAATTCATCTGCTTCTCCAATACCATATAATTCTATGGAATGAATTTGAGAAAGATTTTCAGAATCATTGGCTATTTTTAAACTTGCATTTTTAGATCCAATACTAAAGGGTGAGAATTTAACAGTGATAACTGTTGTTTCTCCTGATCCCAAAACACTTGGAAGGTCTAGTTGAGAAGTAATGCTGTAATTATCCTGATTAAAACCTTCCAGATATACATCGCTTATTGTACAGTTATCAGAACCTAAATTCTGAATAGTAAAGGTTTTATAAGAAGATGCAGCAACTTTAATATT
>JAQICU010000263.1 GCA_027858325.1 Candidatus Cloacimonadota bacterium | reverse complement strand
TCTTGACAGAGACTAAAAGAAATGATAGGTTTTGTTTTATTTATAATCAGTAAGCGAAAACTGCTGATAGGAATTCCTGAATGCAAAAAGGATTTAATTTAAAATCTTGTCCATGGCATTGAATGTGTTTTCAATAATCATGAGACTGAGGAAATGAGTAATGAGCGTGAAGCGAAAAAAGCAAATAGCAATTATAAAGGAGAAAGGGCAAACTGAAAAAAGAGTTGTCATTGTTCCTCGTGAGGTCAGGTGTCTGACTGAAGCGGGATTTGAGGTGTTTGTTGAAAAAAGGGCTGGTTTGGGTGCAGGGTTTTCTAATGACTATGCTGCTGCCGGAGGAAAAGTTGTTGATACTGAAAAAGCCTGGCTGTCATGCCCGTTTGTAGTTAAACTTAAGGCACCTCAAAAAAGCGACTATCGTTTTTTTCGCCCGGATCTATATCTTTGTTGTTTTTTTCATTTGGAAAATGATCCCCAACTTGCAGAGGAATTATGCCGGAGCAAGTTGACCGCATATTCCTATGAATTTTTAAAAACAAATTCAGGGATCTTTCCAGTCTCGATACCGCAAAGTGAAATGTCTGGTAAGATGGCTGTTATCTACGGAGCATATTATCTTCAGAGCCATATGGGAGGAACAGGTATTCTGTTGGCAGATACCATCGGTGCACCAAAACCAAAAGTGGTAGTGATCGGCTATGGTAATGCTGGTTCAAGCGCAATCAAATGTGCCTTAGCTTTAGGTTTGGAAGTGGTAGTGATCGGTACCAATCCGGAAAAGCTTCGAAAATTCAAGGCTATGATCCCGTCGGATGTTAAAACTTATATTAACTCCAGAGAAGTGATTGAACGAGAGGTAGCTGACGCTGATTTGGTGATCGGAACGATTCTGATTTCCACTTACAATACGCCGCCAATGATTGATGAAAGCATTGTAAAAAAAATGAAACCCGGCTCCATGATTGTCGATGTCACTTGTGGCTACGGAACAGGCTATTTACCAACCTTTCATAAATTTTCCAACCATATGGAACCTATTTATAAGGTGCACGGTGTCCTTCATTGTAAAATCGATTCGCTTCCATCGTCTGTTCAGGTTACCGCATCGCAAGCTTTGAGCTATCAAATCGCTCCTTATCTGATATACATCGGGAACACCGTTTTTGGCGAGATTCAGAATAACCGATTGGTTGATTCCTGTAAAATTGTTAAAAACGGCCAAATCCTATCAAAAATTGTTCTGGATAATTTTACATTAATAGATACTGAAATCAACAAAGACTGCATCATGAGAAATAATTCGCAAATTGGGGAATCAACTCAATGGAAGCGCTAACCTATGCCAAACGGGCGAAATTCTACGAATATGAATATGATGAAACATGTGATCATGATTTTTTGTTAAGTTATGTGACTGATAACGTTAAAACCATATTGGAGATTCCCTGTGGTTCTGGAAGAAATATTATTAGACTGTCAGATACCGGTAAGAAAATAGTCGGAATTGATCTCGAACCAGCAATGATTGAAGCGTTAAAAAAACGAATCAGCAATTCATCAAATTATAAAAATACCATTTTAATGCAGGGAGATATAACAGATTTTTCCTTCGATTCGGCCTTTGATCTGATTATTATCCCCAAGGAAGCTTTTCAAATGTTCTTATCCAGGGAATTTCAATCAAAGGCATTAATAAATTTAAATCGGCATTTGAAACAAAACGGCAAGTTGATTATTGATCTTGCAAACTTCATAAAAGGGAAAAACGAAGATCAAGATATTCAACCCAGTTACTTTAATCCAAATGCTTTGGAAAATGAACTGGTAAAGGATTTTTCCAAACTATTGCCGTCAGGTCAAAAATTGATCCGATACCATAAACAAATAATAAAAGAAGGAACAGTACTGATTGATTACCTTTACAAATTCTACGATAGAAATAACCAATTTCTTAATTCCAGCCGGTCGAGTGTTACATTGAAACAATTTTCTTATGGTGAGATGGTTTCCTTAATTGAGGAATCTGGATTATCAATTGATCACGTGTATGGTAATTATCGTAAAATTCTTTATTCAAATCATTCCGTGAGAATGATTTTTCTTTTATCCAAAACTTAAAATTACAAAAATTATGATCCTTAAACTAATTTCAATTTTCAAAACAGCAGATTATGGAAAACAATACTCAATACTTTGAAGGTCCGGAAAAAAAATCGATATAACATTGGTTTCATCACCGATCAATTTACGTTCGATAAAGGAACTACAATGGGAAAAAGTTGTTGAAGCTTGTGGGGCAAAAATCATCAGTAAAATTGAAACAGAGCAGGTGAATGCCTATCTTCTCTCCGAATCAAGCCTGTTTTTATGGGACAACCGTATTCTGATCATAACTTGCGGCACAACGGCTCTTTACAAATCCTTTCTGGAAATCATGAAATTCATCAAAAAAGATCAGATTGATAGTATATCTTATGAAAGAAAAAATTTAGTCTACCCGGAAAGACAGCTCTCGAATTTTGAAAAGGAAATAAAAGTTATGGGAGACATGTTTAAGGGTAAAAACTATAGGTTGGGATCCGCTACTAACGATCATTTCCATATTTTTCATTATTCTCGAGATATGGAGAGCAGAATGCATAATCCGACATTGCAAATTCTGATGCATGATCTTGATCCTGCTACCATAAATCTTTTCAAAAATAAAAATGGAAAAATAGGTACGGATATCAGTCGAACTTCAGGATTGGATCAGTTATTCCCCGGATTTATTAATGACAGCTATCTGTTTTCTCCCCATGGATACTCTTTGAACGGAATTATGGGCAAACTGTATATTACAGTTCATGTCACCCCGCAAACAAACGGTTCCTATGCCAGTTTTGAAACCAATCTAATCTTCAATGAC
>JAQICU010000258.1 GCA_027858325.1 Candidatus Cloacimonadota bacterium | reverse complement strand
CCAGTTCTGGCAGTTGAGATATCATTCACTGCAAAATTTGTGTGAATCCGTGAATTATCCGGAATAATGTAATTTTTTCCATGATATTCCTGAAATGTCCCGATGATCTTTTTATTAGCCCGCTTCACAACTTTTGTGATAATTCCATATTTCTTGCCGTTACGTTGATATCCAACTTCTACTTCAACTGTGTCGTTGTGATAAGTATTCATTGTGTCTTCTGATGAGATGAAAATATCTTCCGGTTCTGCTTTCACAAAGGCAAAAGATTTGTTCCTAGCTAAAGTAGTAGCATCAAAAACACCGGTGATATGTTGTGAACTTTTTGTTTTATTAGCGTAATATTTGCGGTTCTTCTGGTTTATCTCTCCATTTTTTCCAAGTCCAAAGAGAGTATCAATAAGATCTTTATATTTATGCTTTCTAATTCCAATTGCTTGGGCTAATTCTTTTATTTTATATTTGTTATGAGGTGTATCTTCAAGTATCTTCTTAACTGTATAAGCTATCTTTTTATCATACATTCAATTATACCCTGTTACCGATCTTATCTTCAAGTATTTTCACAAGTTCATCTTTTTCATTTCTAGGTTTGGAAAAGCGTAGGGAAAGTCCACGAAAAGGATCCAGTTTCCGTGGCATTTTAAATGTGCTTAACATTATTCCTTTTTTATCAATATAATAGCAACCGAAATGGGAATAAGGTCGCTCGACTTTGATGAGCCAGTAATGAACAATTATCTTTTCCTCAAATAGTTCATAAGTAGTTGGAATGAAATATGTGATCAAACTTAACATGAATACACCCATTCCCAGATAAAAGAAAAGAGGCATATTCCAATTAATTACTGTAATTTTCCAAAGTAGCAAGCTTATAATGATCAAGAACGTAATCAATAGGACAGTGCTTAATGGAAAATCTTTAAATGGATACGAAATCCATTTTAATTTTGGTTCATTATCTGACATTTTGGATTAACTCCCTGCATTTTTCAATTTCTTCCTTAATAAGAATGATATCATCAAACACATTTGTAGAATTAAATTTTGAGCCAATTGTATTAATTTCTCGATGCATTTCCTGAAGTATAAAATTCAATTTCTTTCCAAGTTCTGCCGGCTCATCCAGTAGGGTAGAAAACTTATCTGTATGATTCTTTAATCTAATTATCTCTTCAGTAATATCAGCCTTTTCAACATAAACCGCAGTTTCCAAAAGCAGTTTTTTATGATCTTCTTCTTTTACGAATTCACCAATCAAATCCTCAATATTATCTTTCAATTTTGAATAGATCTCTTTTTTATATTTAGGAAATTCTTCATCAATTTTATTCAAAGCAGAACTTATTTTTAATAAGGAGCTTAAACAATATTCCCTCATGGAATCACCTTCAGTTAATGCCATTTTCTGATGTGCTGATAAGGCTTCATCAAGAGTAGTCAAAACGATCTCTCTCATATTATCTTCATCAATTTCTATTTTTCCTATCCGAATCAGATCTTTTTCAGATAGCAGCCTGGCAAAGGGGAGAGGTGCATCGGTGCCAACGATCTCTTTAGCTCTATTGTATAATTCCCAATAGGCTTTAACCATATCTTCGTTAAGCTCCATACCTGGTGCTTTAAGTAAATTGAGATTTATGTAAACATTAACTTTTCCGCGAACTACTATTTTATTTATTTGTTTTGATATTTCAGTTTCCAAAAATGATAGATGAGATGGCTGCTTGATGTGTAGATCCAGAAAACGACTGTTTACCGATCTTACTTCAATTTCCAGAACAATAATCTCATCACGGTATTTTGCTCTGCCATACCCAGTCATACTTTTCATAATAACTCCACTCGAATTTTATTAAAATTCATTTTAAAAAATAGATTGTATTGTGTCAATTATCTTTAAACTATGATTTGTAATAATATATTTGAATTGCAGTTGTTCATGGACGAACTGAAAGAATAATCATTGACAATCACAAAATGGGTAGAAAGTGTGAAGTTAGAAT
>JAQICU010000255.1 GCA_027858325.1 Candidatus Cloacimonadota bacterium | reverse complement strand
CAGTTAAGTTAAATACAAATCGATCACCCATCATCCGCAAATGACCATAATGATCGATGGGGATTCTGATATAGAGCACATCTCTCTGGCAGATTGGGCAGATTTAGTCGTCATTGCTCCGGCAACTGCCAATATAATTGGGAAGACGGCTTCCGGTATTGCAGATGATCTACTATCCACAACAATAATAGCTACAACAGCTCCTGTCTTATTTATTCCTGCTATGAATATTCATATGTATGAAAACCTGATTGTTCAGGAGAATATTATAAAGCTTTCTAATTTAGGATATTTCTTTATGGAACCAGAATTTGGTAAACTTGCCTGCGGTTACGAAGGTAAAGGACGCTATCCTGAAAATGAAGAAATTATTTTCCATATTACAACATATCTCAAATACACAAAAGATCTGTTGGGTAAAAACATACTGGTAACTGCTGGTGCAAGTCGGGAAGAAATTGATCCTATGCGTTTTATTACAAATCATTCTACAGGAAAAATGGGATTAGCATTGGCTCGATCTGCACATATTAGAGGAGCTAAAATTAAATTTATCCATTCAAATATAAGTCAAGAAGCTCCTGAATATTTAGATTCTATTAAAGCAATTTCAGCAGAAGAAATGCATAATGCTGTTATTAAAGAACAGCAAAACTACGATATTATTTTTATGACTGCTGCAGTAGCTGATTACACACTTGCCAAATCCTCCAAGCAGAAAATTAAAAAATCAGCTGATCTAAATCTTGAACTAATGAGGACAAAAGATATTCTTAAAGAACTTGGGAAAAAGAAAACTAAAGATCAAATTTTGGTTGGTTTTGCAGCTGAATCTGAAAACATTAAAGGAAATGCTCTTCAAAAGATCAAAAAGAAAAATCTGGATTTCATTTGTGCGAACAACCTGAAAGTTTCTGGCAAAGATGATACTGAAATCCTGGTTTTAGGGAAAGGATTGGAAGTAAAACTTATTGGAAGTAAATTTTCTGTAGCTCATCAAATTATAGACATTATTTTGAACTCTACTAAAAAGAAAAAATGAAAAATAGTGCTATAATCATTACAGGTGCAAACGGAAATGTCGGTTCCTATTTTGCAAAGAAATATTGCGATCTGGGTGAGAACCTGATTCTGATCATTCACACGAGCGACCATCGTATAAAGAAATTCGTAAAAGATAATTCTGACAGGATTAAAGTAGTACAAGTTGATCTATCGGATTATTTAAACCTTAAAACCAAACTAGCAAAAGTCATTACCGAGACAGGTTGGAAACCGGATCGCCTGATCCATACAGCTACAGCCAGAAGCCATGCCATCAAATTACTTGCTGATTCCGACCCTGAACTTTGGAAGAATATCATAAATGCAAATCTGATTGGAACGTTCAATATTTTAAAAACCACACTTAAATATTTCAAAGAAAACAAAAATGGCAAGATCGTACTTTTTGGTTCCAATGTTTCACGCATTGGGCTTCCTAAGGATACTGCTTATGCAGCCTCTAAAGCCGGCATAGCTAATATTGGAAGAACTCTGGCTGCTGAGGAAGCAGTCAATAATATTATAGTTAATACTGTTTCTCCCGGACCTATAAAGATTGATGACGGTCAATTCACTGAAAGCTACCGTAAATTCCGGGAGGAATATTATAAAGAAAAAGTACGAGACATCCCGCTAAAACGTTGTGCTTCTTTTCAGGATATATTTGGACTTTGCGAATTCCTTCTTTCAAAAGATAATTCCTACATTACCGGAGAGGAATTCTTTATAACCGGCGGTAAAATCTAATTAATGAAGAAAATATTCACAACAATTATTTTATTACTAACAATTAGCCAACTTCTTTATGCAAAAGCTGAGTACGTTGTTTATCCTTCCCTCGGTTATTCTGATGAAACAGGAATTTACACTGGAGGACTTGCTTATCTGCGTTATGGCAGTACTGTGGAAGACTTAACTTCCCAGAAGAATTTAATCTATTTCTCAACTGAAGTTAGCGAAAAGAAACAATATTCAATTCATGTTAAACCGGAAATTCATTTAGCAAATGGGAATTACACCATTACTGCTAATACAAAATTCAAACACTGGCCAAGCACATTTTATGGCATTGGAAATGAACATATTTCCGGTATAGAGGAGCAGTATACAAAACGTGTATTTGATATTGAAATTGAGTTAAAGAAAAGAATGACAGAGACTTGGCAAGCTGCTTTTATTTATGAATTCTCAAATTTTCAAATAAAAATATTGGAAGAAGATGGGTTACTGGCGAATGGAGAATTCTCCGGCAGTGAGGATAATGTGACCTCTGGGATGGGAATTTGCCTCAGCTATGACAAACGTGATTCGGACACTTATCCGCAAAATGGTTGCATATATAATTTTAAATCTGTTTTATTCTCGGATATCTTTGCAAGTGATTACAGTTACAGACATAGTGAGATAGATTTGCGGAATTACATTTCCATCTTTCCCAACCAGACATTGGCTTTTCAGGGTTATTTTTCAACTGTCTCAGATGAAGTCCCGTTCCATAAGATGTCATATTTGGATGATAATATGCGAGCTGTAACCGCCAACAAATTCATAGATCGGCATTCGATTAGCTTCCGAGTTGAAAATAGAATATTTCCATGGTCACATCCACTTCTGGAAAGAATTGGATTTGTAGCATTTCTGGAAACCGGTGAAGTTGCCGGAAGTATGGAAAAATTTTCTTTGAATGGGCTAAAGCTCTCTTATGGTGCAGGTTTCAGGATATCCTTCCTTATGAATGACAGATTGAATGTAAGACTTGATATTGGTTTTGGAGAACAAAACCAAAGCTTGAGTATGGGAAGTCGCGAGGAATTTTAATGTTAAAAAAATTAATCATTCTACTAATTACTATTATCAGCATTCAACTTTTTGCTTTCGAGATCGGAGAAAGACTAACCTTCAAGATCAAATACGGCATTATTAGAGCCGGAGAAGCAACATTGCAGATAAATTCCCACATTTATAAAGATTCGACTGAATGCTATATAATCGAATCACTTGCTAAAACGAACTCCTTTTTTGATAATATCTATAAAGTCCGTGATAAAATTGAATCGATCTGGGATAAAAATAAACTTGTTACTCGCAGATTCACAAAAAAACTTCAGGAAGGTTCTTACCGGCAGTATAGAATTCATTTTTATTATCCTGAACAGAATTTCACGATCTATACAAAATTCGGACGTAAAACCAAAAAATTCAAAGAAAAGAGAATGGATATTCCAACCAATACACAGGATATTCTGAGCGCTATGTATTACCTGAGATTGCAGGAATTTGCAGTTGGTGACACATTAACAATAAATGTAACTTCAGACGGTATAAATTATCCTGCCGATGTTATCGTTCATAGAAAAGAGAAAATAGAAACTATATTTGGAGATAGGAAATGCTTCATTGTCGAACCAATAATTGAAGGTGAAGCCATATTTAAGCAAACAGGTGAAATTTACATCTGGTTAACAGCAGATGAATACAAGATCCCCGTAAAAATGAGCAGTAAAATAGTTTTCGGTAGTTTTAAAGCAATATTAATAGATGCAGAAAATGTCCCTTACAAAAAAAAGTAGTTACTGGTATGATCTGCCTGCTGAACTCATTGCTCAGCACCCAAAAGATAAACGCTCTGAAAGTAGAATGCTTGTCTTAGCTAAAAAATCAGGAAAAATTCAGCATGAAAAATTTAGTAACATAATAGATCATTTACTACCTTCAGATATTTTAGTTGTTAATAATACAAAAGTTATACCCGCACGTTTAATCGGGACGAAAAGTACTGGCGCAAAAGTTGAAGTGTTTCTATTGGAACAAAAAACTAATAACCGTTGGGAATGTCTGGTAAAACCAGGACGCAAATTACAGATCGGTACTGAAATTATTTTTAATGAAGAATTTAAAGCAAAGATAGTTGATCATACTGAAGAGGGTGGCAGAATTGTTGAATTTTATTGGGAAGGAAATTTCTGGGATATTATAGAAAACATAGGGAACGTACCGCTTCCACCGTACATAAAGAGAGAATCATCCAACAAAGATAAAGAAACTTATCAAACTGTTTATGCAGAAGAGAGAGGATCAGTTGCAGCACCAACTGCCGGATTACATTTCACAAAACCGCTCATGCAACAAATTAGAGATAAAGGCATTGAAATTTTGGAAGTTGTTCTGCACGTTGGTATGGGAACCTTCCGTCCGGTAAAGGCTGATGATATTAAAGATCATATAATGCATAGAGAGCACTGCCGGATAGCGCAAGAAGTTGCTGCAAAGATCAACCAAGCAAAAGAAGTGGGAAGGCGCATCATCGCTGTGGGGACAACTACAACTCGCACATTGGAAAGCTTTGCGGAAAATGGTCATCTTAACAGCGGTTCACATTGGACTGACATTTTTCTTTTTCCCGGCAAAAAAATTCAGATTATTGATGGATTGATCACAAATTTTCATATGCCGGAATCTACATTAATAATCATGGTTGCTGCTTTTGCAGGTTATGAGAATATTATGAATGCATACAAAATTGCTGTGGAAGAGAAATATCGTTTTTTCAGTTATGGTGATTCGATGTTGATATTGTGACTTGCCATAAAGACACTAAGGCACAAAGAGATGGAATTAGTATTTGAACTGCTTAAGTAGATTCTCAGTTGTTAATCTGTTGGATAATAAATTCTTTACCCGTCTTTCTGAGACAATCGTCTTGCTGATGCTCACGAAGAATCTCGGGAAAGTTCATTCACTTTTCCTACAAAAAAACTCACTGTCATTGCGAGGAACGCAAGTGACGTGGCAATCATTTCTTTCTTTTCTTGCAGCAGTAAAGATTGCTTCGATTGATGCTAGTAAGAGAATACTCGCAAAGACATGGTGTTGAGCAATGTATTATGTTTATATAATGACTAACTTCACAAAATTAGTTTATTTTGAACAAGGTGAAGAAGCTTACGGAGCAATTTCACGAGAGAAGCAAATTAAAGCAGGATCACGTGAGAAGAAAATCGAGTTAATAAATTTTAAGAATCCTGATTGGAAAGATTTATGGGAAGATATTCAAGATGAATAGATATAACTTCTTTCAAAACTCCTCACTGTCATTGCGAGGAACGCAAGTGACGTGGCAATCATCTCTTTCCTTTCTCTCAGCAGTAAAGATTACTTCGTCCAATGCCGATGAAAGAAAACTCGCAAAGACAAAAATAGGAGACTGATTTGAAAAATTTCAAACATCCATTATTTGATGAAGTATTACATTTTAATAAAGTTAGCAGTACATCATCAAAAGCTGAAAGACTGATTAATTCTAATACCACTCAGGGTAATTTTTTGTGCCTTGCCGGGGAACAATCTTCCGGAAAAGGAAGAGGAAATAATTCATGGTTCGCACCAGCCGGTGGTTTGTGGTTAACTGCGGCTCTTTATAGATTCGATTTTAAATCTAATATTACAATTTTTACCGGGATCTGTATACATAAAACCTTATCTGAACTATTCCCTGCAATCGCTGAAAAACTAAAGATCAAATGGCCAAACGATATATATTTAAGTGATAAAAAAATATGCGGTATCCTAACCAGCAACCTTAGCAACAAGAGATATCATCTCATCGGGATCGGCATGAATACAAACGTGATAGGACTCGATGAGGAAATGTCTCCAAATGCAACTTCATTGCAAATTGAATTAGGTAAAGCTGTAGATAATGAGAAGGTCTTAACCAGTATTTTTAATAATTTTGCCTCTGCTCTTCCCGGATTTGTGGAGGAAGAACTGGATGAAAAATATTTCAATCAGCATTCATTATTGAAAGGACTTCACATCGAGTTGGATACAGATTACGATACTTTTAGAGGAAAAGCAAAAGGAATTGATAAAAACGGAGCTTTACTTATTGAACTCAAATCGGGAATGATACAACCTTTTTATGCTGGAAGTGTTATCAGCTGGACACAATAATCTTCGACAGGATCAACTGGATTAAAAGGATTTTTAATATAGAAAGTTCAGAGTTATTAAAGACTATAATAAAGGAGTAGTTATGCAAATTGAAATCGATGACAGAATAATTAACGTGAGCGATCCGAATTTGAATATTGTACAAATTGCCAAAGAATCGGGGATTATCATTCCTGCACCATGTTTTAATACTAACAGGGAGTTCGGCTGCTGCAATGTTTGTGCAATTGAGATAGATGGAACGATCCATTATGCCTGCTGTACTAAGCCGTTGGATGGAATGAAAGTTTTTTTCAAACGGGATGATTTGGACACATTAAGACGTGAAAGAATAAAACAGTTTGCCTACAACAAAAAGCATAACATCAAGAATGATACTTGCTGTTCGGATAGTAGTTGTGGAACGGATTGCGGTTGCAGTTAATTTAATCACTCTCAATAGAATTTTTCAACACTGAGACACAGAGACACTGAAAGCATAGAATATTTTAATTATTCCATTTTGGATTAAATATTAAGCCAAAGGGCAGATCGATGATCTGCCCTTTAAATTCTCCCAGCTTCTCTACGTTTTCCTATGAGTCGGGTTTTCGCAGAAAAACGAT
>JAQICU010000197.1 GCA_027858325.1 Candidatus Cloacimonadota bacterium | reverse complement strand
GGATCAAACTCTCCATGATTATGTTAATCTCGTCCGAAGACGCGATTATTATCATAAATTATTTGCAGGCTCAAAAGTTCACTTTTGTTTCGTATTCTCTTCCCTTCCCTGATTATCATATAAAAGAACTGCACATTTTAACAGACATTAGTCTGATGCGCTCTGAGAGATTAGTACTTTTCGGTTGACTGTGTCAACTGGAATATTCTAATTTTCTCAGAAAGCTTTCCGGAGTTGAAAATCAACCCCTAAGCACGAGAAGTAAAGTAACAAATCAGTAATAAACTGTCAATCGAATTTACCAAAATATATTTTTTATTTTATCACTTGAAACTAAAAGTTCCATTACTGTTTAAATCTATTTTAAATATCGAATATACACTCTTCTCAATTGCTTGAAGTTCATATTTACGCATTTGTGCAAAGGGAAGTTTTCCTATTGTTGATTTTAAATAAACAGACTCTAATTGATCAGAAAAAGAATTATTATCAGAAATTATTCCTTCGAATCTTACAAAGGATGAATTTTTCAGAAAAAACAAAGAATCGGGAAAATCAACTATTGAAAAAACAGGATATAAAACATCTCCTTCGATTGTGAGAAATGTTACTTCGTTAAAAAAATCAGTGATCTCAAGAGAAAAAGCATTGTCCTTTTTTAATAATGTTTTAATAACAAAACTATTTGATTGACTAAAGGGCAGATATCCCTCTGTTCCGCTATTATAGGAAAAATAGACTAAAAGGATAATAGTTACCAGAACCGGGATTGCCGCTGCTCTGAGAAAAAATAAAAGAATTGCAGAAGGAATAAAGCATACAATAAAGAATATGATTGAATTTAAAAAGTGAATTGTTTCAGAATCAACAACTATAAAACCGGCGAATATAACAATAATGGCAAAGATGATATAAATAAGAAAAGAAACTGAACTGACATCCCAGATTTGTCTCCGGTCTTTCTTCATTAGAGTTCTGAGTAAGACTATACAAGCCGCTGAAGCAGCAAAAGCAGAAAAAAATAAATAAGTATAAAAGTTATATATCATAAATAGTTTTGTATTTTCCCTCTAGATATTTTAGAAAATAATCCGGATTGAGACTTTCTCCTGATATGTTTTTAATGAGATCTGTAGCGGAGACAGAAGAACCAAAACGATGGATTTTTTCCCTCAGCCAATTTTTAATTGGAGCTAGTTCTCCTTTTTGTAAACACAAGTTAAAATCCGTAATATCTGATTTCATAATATTAGTAAATTGGGCATTGTAAAGATTCCCCAGTGCATATGTTGGAAAATAACCAAACAATCCGGCAGACCAGTGAATATCCTGCAGCACACCATTAGAATATGAATCGGATTTCACTCCAAGTAGTTTTTCAGATTCAGCAACCCAGGCATCAGGTAAATCCTTAACTGAAAGATCTCCCGAGATTAAAGCAAGTTCCAACCTGAACCTGAGTATAATGTGCATACTGTATGTGACTTCATCGGCTTCAATTCTGATTACAGACGGCTCTACCTTGTTGACTGCTTTATAAAAATCTTTCATTGATACATATTTTAATTGATCGGGAAATATTTTTACCAGTTCCGGATAATAATTAGCCCAGTAATTAATATCTCTTCCGATGAGATTCTCCCAAAATCTTGATTGAGATTCATGTATGCCCATAGATGTACCATTTGCCAATAGAGAACCTTGAATATCTTCACCAAATCCCTGTTCATATTGTCCATGTCCTGCTTCATGGATATTACTGAATATACCTGAAAGTAGATCATTCTTATTGTAATGAGTTGTTATCCTGACATCATTATAACCGAGAGTTGTAGAAAACGGGTGAACTGTCAAATCCAGACGCCCTCGTTCAAAGTCATAACCCATCTCTTTTTGCATCTTTTTTCCAAATTGATTTTGTAGTTCAACAGGAAAATTATGATCTAAAAAAGAACTGTCTATCTGCGGTGCATTTTTTATTCTTCCTATCAAAGATCTCAATCCCGGTTCAAGCTTATCAAATACTGATTTAATTCCCGATGATCTCATCCATGGTTCATATTCATCAAGCAAAGCGTCATAGGGATGTTCCGTATAACCTACTAAATCTGCTATTTTTCTTGAGAAATCTATAATTTTTTCCAGATGTGGAGCAAAAATCGAAAAATTATCTTCCTTTTTCGCTTTAATCCATTTTGACTGACTTATTGAAACTTCCGCGGAAAATTCTTTTATAAGTTCAACTGGTAATTTTATCTTTCTCCTGTATCTTCTATATGCCTCTCTTAGAAAAGCATTATCATTATTGTTAAATTTTTCAGGAATTGAATGATCATCTACTGAGAGGTTTGCAAATAACTCTCCCCAGATGGAATCTGTTAATTTATTATGAAGAATTCCTTCAAAAAGTGCTATCTGTTCAGATCGTTCATTCACGGCAGATTCAGGCATATATGTTTCCTGATCCCATTGCAGGAGAGCTATTCCATGAGATAACAAATAAATTTCATGATCCAACTCCTTTAACTTAATTAAGTCTTTCATTGAATCCCCTTTATATACATATTTAAATATTTTAATAATCAATATATAATACTTTATATATCTCAATTTTTACAACAATGTTATAATTACATTAATTAATAATATAAATAGAGGCAAAATATTTATGAAAATCAAAACCAAATTATTACTGATAAATGGCGGCTTACTTTTCTCCTTTTTGCTATCAGTAGCTTTTTACATCTTCATGACTCTTCCATCGATAAAAATAGAAAATGAAAAAAAGGTTTTACAAAACCTGGTTCTCGATTTTATGGATTATAGAACTGCTATTAATCAGATCCCCTATTCAATTTATACTAAACAAAAAGTAATTGTTGAAGAACGGGGTGTAAAAACCATGGAATCCTTCAATTCGATCTCACAATTAAATCAACTTAAAAATTCCAGTGCTAAAATTGCTGAGTCATTAAATATGATCAGTAAAATTTATGAAATTGTAGAAACAAGTCATGGAGAATTATTAGCAGAGTTATCAGTTCTGGAAGAAGATGCCAATCTTATCTTTGGTTCAACTTCTGGATTCAAAATCTCAGATTTCTATACAAAACTTGAAGCACAGAGATTTCCCAGGATAGATAGAGTACATTATCACTTTGAAAACCTGACTAAAAAGATTCAAACTCTCGACTACAGTATTCAATCATCGCTCACTTTAATTAATGAACAGACTATAATTATTGATCAGGAAATTTCAGATCTTAAGACAAAGAGTCTGACTTTGACCTTTCTGATTATTACAACTCTATTTACATTTGTTATAATTTTAGTAGTTTTTCTTTCAAATAGAATTGGTAAAGCCATAACCAGTATAGTGCACAATATTGTAAAAATGAGCGAAGGTAATTTGACTGTAAGATTTAATGATTCATATAAAGATGATATAGGATTGTTATGCCTGGATATGAATAATTTTCAGGATAATCTTGCTAAATCCATTAGAAATATTCAGGAAATATCTGATAAAAATATAACCGTTCAGAAAGAATTAATTGTAACCGTAAACCAAACTGACAAGACATCGTCTAAAATTGAAATAAACGCAACCGAGATTGCCAAACAGATTGATCACTTAAAAATCAATATTAATGGTTCTGCTAAAGCTGTAAATACAGTTGATCAAGTATTCAGTACATTAGATGATCAGGTGGCGGAACAAATGACCATGGTAGAAGAATCTACAGCCTCTGTAACAGAAATGATATCATCTATAGATAGTATTGCGAGAATAACAAAAACTAAAACTGCTGCTATCGATCAGCTAGTAGAAACATCTGCCAATGGTGCGGAAAAGTTAAAAGATACAACAAACATCATCAATCTTATCAATGATAAAATTGATAATATTTCTCAGATGGCTGGTGTGATAAAGGGAATTGCCAGTCAGACAAATCTTCTGGCTATGAATGCCGCTATTGAAGCTGCTCATGCCGGTGAATCGGGTAGAGGTTTTGCTGTTGTTGCCGATGAAATCCGAAAACTAGCCGAAGCCTCATCTAAACAATCCAAGGAAATATCTTCTA
>JAQICU010000194.1 GCA_027858325.1 Candidatus Cloacimonadota bacterium | reverse complement strand
TAAATATAAATGAAAGTAGAAAATTAGGTTCAAAGTCATTAGAAGGCAAAATGACTATTAATAACTCATAAACGAATAAGATCATGACATCAACTAATACCATCCACAATCTCTTCCAGAAACCTACATATTTAAACTCTTTTTCCAAATATTTCTCCTACAATGTTTCCGCTAATGTTTGGCGTGTGCGGCGGGATCGGAACGATCACGACCGGACAAACCGACCAAACCTGAATCGGTACGATTCAGAACAAAGCAACCAACAAACCCTATCGCTGACACGCATGTTAGGGGAAATCTCATCATTCTCACTTACTTTTTTATTCAAAATGAAAATACCAACCTATTGAGAAGAATATCGAATCTTCAATTTCTTGTCTACCATCAAAAATAAATTTAAACTTCTTTTGATAACCAACGTCGAGTGTCCAGTACATTAAACCTCTTCCAAAATACAATCGAGTTCCAATTCCTGGTGACAATTGAAACCAATTGTTTTTATGAAGAATAAATAAATCTGTATTATTCTTAATGAACAAAGCTGGTAAAATTTGAAGATTGTGAGTACTTCTATCTAATCCCTTTTTAAGTAAAAAATAATGAGATGAGTTAATTAAAAAGCTTGGAAAAAAAAGAGGATTTCTTGCAATGCTTTTTCTATTAAAACCCGCTTGATAAAATGTGAGAGCTAGATCAAGAATTGGTATTATCGATACATTAGTTTTTTTGTTGTTAAAAAAATCCTTTCTTTCCCATGATAAATTTAATCCGCTATTCTCAATAACATAATGTGAAGATAATTTAAAAGCAGGAGCAAAGAGAATCAATCTGCTTGTTTCAGTAAAATCGTGAGAATAAAGTGCACATAATTTATTAATGAGAGTATCATTCATTTCATTATTGCTTGTATCCATTACTTCACCGTTTAATTCAGAAAATGATATCATTGCAATTATTAAAATCAACCAATTTTTCATATAACTTCTTCCATTTAATTTAGAATCCTAACTAATTTCCCCTAACATATGTATGCCGCGCCAATTTTTTTATGGCGCATAACCAACCTATAGTTACTATATTTTGTGGCGTCATAACTTTTATTTTGGGAGTTATAACGCCATTAATCATCATCATCAAAATCAATCTCATCTAAAGGAATTTTAATATTGTTTAATCCAACAGAAGTAACATGAGTATAAATTTCAGTTGCCTGCCCTGTAGTTTTGAAAAAACGTATCGGGGTTTTTGAACTCTTATGTCCCAAAATCTTTTGAATATATCTCAAGTCTTCTCCCTGTTCTAATAAATGTGTTGCAAAGCTATTGCGTAAACTATGAACCGATACCTTCTTGTCAATATTTGTCTTCTCTAAATTTCTGTAAAATATTCTTTGAATACCTCTCTTACTATATATTCCTTTATATTCCAATAAAAAAGAGTTCTGCATAATTAGGTTAATTTCTCTATTATCATTCCTGTGAACCGCGTCCTGCTTTATTAATCGTCTCTTGTTATTTGACGGAAACTGGAATCTAATCAAATAAAGAATTTAGATTCCGCATCCAACTTACGCATCGCTACAGTTTGGCAGACAATTACGAAATGACAAGAAATAATGTCTTTGCGACGAGCGAAATGACGTGACAATCAACTCTTTCTGTTCTTATTACAATAAAGATTGCTTCGTTAGAAGCCAGTAAGAGAATACTCGCAATGACGGTTTTGTATTGTAAGGCACAAAAAAAGGGAGTTCGAAATATCGAACTCCCTTTTCATATTTTTTTCAAAGATTTTAGTATCTTCTTTTTTCTTTTACACGTGCAGCTTTACCCTTAGCTTCTCTAAGATAGAATAGTTTAGCTCTGCGTACACGACCAAATCTTACCACGTCGATCTTGTCGATATTAGGTGAATTAAGCGGGAAAATACGCTCAACACCAACTCCACTACTTATTTTTCTTACAGTGAATGTCTTAGACATTTGTGCTCCTCTTCTCTGGATCACGATTCCCTGAAAAACCTGGATTCTTACTTTTTCTCCTTCCTTGATCTTATAATGAACTTTAATTGTATCTCCAACTCTGAATTCCGGAAGGTCTGTCCTCATCTGTTCTTTTCCAACTTCATTTAGAATGTCCATCTTTCCTCCTTTATTTTTCGGAAGATAGCCTGTCTAACACAATAGCAACTGCGCTTCTAACAGAAAGGTGATTATAATTTCCCTTTCCTTCAATAGGTTTTAAAACATGATCTGCCTGCTCGTGGATCTCTTTGGTCAATCCGTTACCGGTACCAAAAAGAAGTAGAACAGGTCTTTTAAGTTTTTTCAGATCATAAATGCTGATCTGCTGTTTTAACCTAGCTGCTGTTGTGGATATTACAAGACAGTCGTCTTCCTGTAAACTTATCTGTTTTACTGCAGTTTCAATATCAACCGCATACTCAATAAGAGATAGAGCTTGAACTCTATCATTATTATACTCTTTTGCAATATAGCTTTTCCAGAAATTTAAAATTCTGTTTAGAAGAAGTTCCTGCGTATTTAATGGAGTGATAACAAAGAATTTTTTTAAGCCGAATGTTTTACAGCTTCGGGCAATATCATGAATATCCAGATTTGTAATTGATGTAGTTACTACGTCACCATATTTATTATATACCGGATGATGGACAAGCCCGAGATAAAAATTAGGCTGCATCAATCCTCCAGTAGATCCGGACGGTTCTTCTTTGTTATTTCATGCGATTTTTGTTCACGCCATTTTTCAATATCTTTATGATTCCCGGATAAAAGAATGTCTGGAACTTTGTGTCCCATAAATTCAGGTGGCCGTGTATAATGAGGGCAACCCAAAAAACCATCCTGATGTGAATCGGATAGTGCTGAATCTATACTTCCCAACACATCATCCTGCAAACGAGCTACAGCATCGATCATTACCATCGCTGGGATCTCACCACCGGAAAGTACATAATCTCCAATTGAAATTTCGTCTGTAATTAAACTGTCACGAATACGTTGATCGATCTCTTTATAATGTCCGCAAACTATGATCATTTCATCAATCTGACTGAATTTATTTACAGTTGATTGATTCAGTAATTTACCTTGTGGTGTGAAGTAGATCACAGGGATATCCCGATCACCTTTGATCTTTGTGATAGCTTCATAAAGCGGTTCCGGCTTCATCACCATTCCCGATCCGCCACCGTATGGATAATCATCCACTTTGTGATGTTTATCAGAAGCAAAATCGCGGATATCTGTTAATTCCACAGATAATGCATTTTGTTTTATTGCTATCCCAACCATACTCTCTTTCAGAAAATTCTCGAACATTTGCGGGAAGAGAGTTAATACGTCAATCTTCATATTTTCATCAATCCTTCAATGTCTTGAACTGTTATGTTGTCATCCTTGATCTCAAGAATGAATTTATCCAATAATGGTATCATCAATTCCTGTTTATTATTCAATTCACATACCAAAAGATCATAAACTGAATTGTTCAATATTTCAACAACCTTACCGATCACTTCAGATTTGAAGATAATTTCTTGCCCAACATGATCATCAATATCCAGTTCTTTAATTAAAGACTCAATTTCAATCTTTGGGAGCATGACTTTTACATGACCTTCATCAGCCGCAAATTGGGCAGTTTCACTGTCATCAAGTTTTATCCGGTAGTTTTTTGTTACTTCTTCTACCGTCACATATCTCACACTATTATCTTTAAAGACCAAAAAAATATTTCCCAAAAGATCAGGGTGGAAATTCTCACCGGGTTTGAATGAGATGAACCCATTCTCATCAATAAGTTTTCCCAGTTTACCTATCTTAACCAGGTCAGAAATTAGCATCTATTCTAATATTTCTAAAACAGCTTTTTTCCCTTGTCTTGCGGATACAGCTGTAATTATAGTACGAATTGCACTTGCTGTACGACCACGTTTCCCGATCACTTTTCCAATATCGTTTTTAGCAGAGCGAAGTTTATAAGTGGTAGATTTTTCAGCTTCTTCTTCTTCCACCTCGATAGCACTTGGATCGTCTACTAAAGCTTTTACGATGAATTCAATAAGTTCCTTCATCTTTATTTCTCTTCAATTTCCTTTTCTTTTAGAGCTTCTTTTTCCTCAGCTTTTACAGTAGGTTTCTCTTCAGCTTTTTCAGCTATTGGTTTAGTTTCTTTTTTCTCAGCTTTCA
>JAQICU010000184.1 GCA_027858325.1 Candidatus Cloacimonadota bacterium | reverse complement strand
TTCAAAAATTAAGATAAGAAGAATGTGTCAATATGTATTTTGAATATTTTGTTAAAAAGTTCAAATTGTGGAATTACTAAAATTAGAAACGATATGAGATAAAGCTCCTAAGTTCATTGTTTTTAAGAAATTATGAAAAATCTAAACCTATATATTTTCTTCGTTTACTTCTTTCTCGATAAATTCCCAATGCAGGTGAGTTCTGGTTTTAAAAGTATAGAACTTCATGAATTTTAACATTCTGGATAAATTGTAATCAGGCTCAACTTGAAAGTAATCATAGTTATCAAAACTATCATCCAAAATAGTAGAATCAATAACCAGAACAACTTCGGAAAACTTATTTAAGGAATCTTTAACTGATTCGCTATATTGGAAGTAATGAACATCCCGTGGTGTATAGCTTTTAAGTGAATCCTGTAATGTGGTGAAGTAAACAAAGTTCTCTTCTGACGCAACAACAGCAAGTGGATTATTCGGATTGAAAGCTTCTACTAATCGTGCAGGTTGAGCTTCTAATTTTACATGTTTATAATAATGAACCATACCCTTAACACCACTAAATGTAAACCATATTGCAACCATGATCGAAGCATATTGGGCGATTAATTTCATTTTACTAACCTTTGAGATTTGACCAATAAATGCTAACGGTAGTAAGAAAACAGAAGTTCCAAAGAAAAACCCGAGGAACAGCATCATGCCACTTAGTGCGCCACCCAGATCTACCGCTTTAGAAAGTGCAATAAGAAATGAAGGACAAAAATTTATTCCTGTGAGAATTCCAAGTATAAAACCACTTTTTGTGAATCTAGCCATTTTGGGAACATGACAGCTTTTTGATTTTTTATTGGTTCTTACTGCAGAAAGAACAAGATAAGCTGAGAGTAAAATGTATGCTATCGAAGTAAATAGTTCACGATTCACAGAAGCAATTTGAGCACCAGTATAACCGGCAATTGCACCAAAAGCAAGATACGAAATAAATCTTCCTGCAGAAATTTCCAGGACAGCTAATATGCCCTTACTTAATTTTCTATCTTCCGAAATAAGATACGGTAAATATATTGGTGAACAGGTTACGAGACATGCTGTTCCGGTTGTCAACCCTAATATTGTTCCTTCAATAAGTGTTTTTATCACATTCCCTCTCAGTTAAAATATCAGTGTTGAACCGATATATAATAAATTTTGTTTATGGATATTGTAGAAGTCTGTGTACTCATCTTTGATCCAGAATGATTGTAACGGATTCAAGAAATATTCAAATTTTAGTGAATATGATGTAAAAAGATCGAGTGAGTATTTGATATTGGCAGTTGAATAAATATTTTTGAGAAGATACTGATTCTGTTCTATAAATCCCAAAGTTCCATCGTTTTCCGGATTATACTTTATTCCTGCTAGCAAATATGAATTATTAATATGCTCAATAGAGTAAGAGTACATCGTATGAACACGAAGCATATTAGAAACTCGATAAACTTGAGCTGTTTCATTATCATAGCAGGAACGGTTTATATAAGAAATAAAACCTGATAACCCGTTACGAAATCTTTTCGTATAACGCAATTGTGTTACCAGATTCTGATCCTGCTCATTATTAATATTATCCGAAACAATATTATAATATTGTACTTTTGCTTTAATAGAACTAAATAGGCTTATCTTATTATTGTATTCGAATCCACCACCTAAGTTCATATGATCAAAAAGATTTGATTCATTCAAATCATTTTTATGATATGCCGTGCTGAAGATATTCAGATGATCCGTGATCTTAAAGGAAAGTTTTGCTGTTGTGTAAAAATCATTATCACTGGCATTGTAGGCTTCATATTCATCATCGTCCGGAACGAGATAATCATATTCCAAGTTTCGCAGGTTAGCATAAACATTCAGGTTCAGCTTTCTGAAATCTTGTTTTAAGTGCAATGTTGCGCCGGAGATCAGTTGTTGCTGTGTATCATACGTAACACCGGGCAAATTTAAAAAAAATGTTTCATTAGAGTTATAATAACGATTATTGAATTGTAGTTTAAGATAGGTACTTTCATGTTGGTAGTATAATCGCAATTGTAAGTCGTTAGTAAAAAATGAATTGCGACGTTCATGACTTTTCTCGGAATAGAAAATATCTTCCTTTATATCATATGAAAACTTTTCACTTATTTTACCGGTAAATTCATGTTGATATTTTAAGCCAAATTTCCCTTGTGTATCAATTTTATAAACATCTTTAGAGGCTCCGGTTACCATGTCGATGTCATGTTTAGCATTGGAAGTAAAATAATTCAATGAAAGTTGTGACCAGTTTGTTAAGCTGAGTTTTTTTCGTTGATCTGAATCCTGTAGTTTTTGTTGGTTGGATGAATCAATTTTATTTTTTTCATTATCAGTTAACTTACCTAACCAGATAAATGGTATAGATAATATTTCTCCAAACGGTTTTTGATACAACGATCTGGCTATTTCATAACATTTGTTATTAGATTTTGCATTAGATTTATTATCATATTCTTCATCAGATGATACTTGAGAAATTAAGAATGAAATTAGAACTGCAAAAATCAATAATTTTCTCATCCTATTATTCCCTTAATAGATGGCGTCTTCAGGGCAGATCGCAATACACTTTCCGCACTGATTACATTTAGTCTGATCAATTATTGCTTTCCCATCTTCCCCAATCTCCATTGCATCTATAGGACATATACTTACACAGGCTCCGCATGAATTACAGGCAGATTTATCTACATTGTATTCCGGATTATTAACCTTATCGCAACTAATGATAATAATTATGATAAAAAGAATAATCAACCAGAATTTTTTCATATATTTTTCCTTATCGCTCTGTATGTACAGCTGGTTATACAAATTTCGCAATCAATACATAATTCCGCATCTATCACAGCTTTACCATCAAGTAATTTTATGGCATTTGTAGGGCAAACTGAAATGCAGTCAGAACATCCAACGCAGGAATTTGATTCCACAAAAATATTACTTTTAGTAATTGCAAAAAGTGAAATTGCAGCTAAAATAACTATTACCATTATTAATTTAATTTTCATTTACCTCATACGTACCACAATCATCTTGATTGTGCTTTTTTCTCAAACAAAAAGAACATGTCGTTTTGCTTTGCAAAGCCAACATTAAATGTTTGAGCTACATTAAATATTTGAATTACTTTAATATGCAACAACCGCCCTGTGTATCAAATTCCAGGGACAAGTGCAATCTCCACAGGCTTCACACAGATCCGGTTCAATATACTTATATCCGGGACCTTGCAGAATAGCACCGTAATCACAATCATAAATACAATTACTGCAATTATGACAAGCTGCAGTATTGATCTGGTAAACTATCTTTCCCGCAGGAGAATTTGATATTTGATTTGCATTATTATTCTCATCAAATGCTTTTATAGCAAAATAATAGATGGTTGCCGGTTGAAGCACATTAACGAAACAGAACTGGGAATTGCCAGCCATCTGCGGAACTGGAGGATCAACAAAAAGTGCAGCACTTTCCCAATTAGATTCTGTGATCTCCGTTGTAGAATATTTTATCTCGTAATGATTAGCCGTTCCTTGATTTCCATTATCACCGGGTGAAGTCCATTGAATTTTAATAGTATTCAGATTTGCTGTAGAACCTTCATAAACTGTTAGATCAGTAATATCGGAAGGTGGCATAATATCAATGATCAGATTTGTATTGGGAACATTTGAAAGTAATGAAACATTATCACTTTCATCAAATGCTTTAATTGCAAAAAAGTAGGTTATTTCATGTTGCAGATCTTCAACAATATAATTTTGGGATGAACCCGCTTCAAGAGGCCAGGGAGGATCTTCTAAAAGCTCCGCATCTTCCCAATTAGCTTCCGTAATTTCCTCCTGAGAAATTCTGATCTCATAATTATAAGCAATCCCTTGCATACCGTCGTCACCGGGTGACGTCCAGGTCAGTTCAATTATTTCATCAGTTGGTTCTGCTTGTAGATCATTTATCGCAGAAGGTGGAATCTCATCGGGAATATCTGTTGTAGTTGCCTGAGCTATATTAGAAAGTAACGAAATATTCTCAACTTCATCAATCGCTTTGATACCGACATAATATTCTGTAATCGGTTCAAGATCTACGATGATAAGAAATTCTTCATTTCCAGATTCCTGAGGAATAATATTTTGTTCATATTCTTCTATCATTTCCCAGTTTGATTCTGTAATATTTTCTGTATGAATTTTAATAATATAATAATTTGATGCTCCAATATTTCCATCATCTCCAGGTGCCGTCCAATTTATTTGAAACGAATTCATGGAGATAGAGCAAATCGTTATGTCTTCAATCGGAGCAGGCGGCACTTCGTCAATGATCTCACCCAAAATATAAACTTCTTCCAAGGCAGGAATGGAAGTTTGATCAAGTTCATCAAATGCTTTAATTTCTAATTTAACCAGTTCATTTGCAGGTAAATTTTCTAAATTCCAGTTTTCTATAACTCCAGCATTTTGAGGTAGAGTAGGAATAAAATCATTTTCTATTATCCGATCATTAGAATCTCTGAGAACCAGTTCGTAATTGAATGCTCTACCGGAAGTTGAATCATCTCCTGTGGCGGTGAATTGAATATTCATTATTCCAATCGTATCGGAAGCTGCAATGATATTTTTGATCTGAGCTGGCTTAATATTGTCTACGTTCAAAGTAAAAGCATCATCCGGGCAGGTAAATAGATTCAAACAATCCATACATCCAGAGCACAGATCTGCATCGATATAAGCAGCATGCGTACGCTGATCCAACTTAATCGCATTCTCAGGACAGTTGAACAGGTCTATACATTCAAGACAGCTTGAACAATCAGAATATTCTATACGGGGTTTATCATTGATACCTGTAGTTTTATCCAAAGTATCAGTACAGCTGATAACGAATATTCCGACGAATACTAATAAAATAAATAACTTATTCATTTTATGTTTTATGGTGAGATCCTATTCGGATTGTTTGATAGCATCAACCGGGCAGCCTTTATACTTTTTCCCATCACCAAGAACACAAATTCCATCACCATCGCATTTATCAGCATCGATTACAGCAACACCCTTTACCATAGTAATTGCATCTTGGGGGCAAGGTGACACACATAATCTGCATCCGATACATTTATCCGGAATAACATAGTATGGTTTGATGTCCCATAAAGCTTCTCCTGATCCATCCCTGATCATAATTTCAAGATCTTCAATAATCAATGAATGAACTACAAGTTTATCTTCCTGTAAGATTCCATTTACCGATAATTCCATTTTAGAAGTAAGTTCAATTTTATTCTCTTTTAAAAATTCATCCGGAGCAAGAGATAGTTCAATAATATCTTCACCTGTATTTAAAAACCAGTTACCGGCAATCTGCTTTATTGTGCCGGAATATTTCGTTAATTCTAATTTTTCGTTTGATTGTGAGAATACATTGAACACAATAATCAGTAAAATACTAATTATAATTATCCACTTCTTTATCATTTATTTCTCCATTCTATTTTTTTATTAAATTATACAAAACCATGTTCTGTCATTGCGAGATTTCTTTCAAAGATTTCTTTCGAAGCAATCTGTACTTCAAAAAAAAGAGATTGCTTCCGTCTTCGCTGAAGCTACACCGAGACAAGTCATTCGATGCCGTTGAAAGATTATTCGCAAAGACATTCACTCAGCACATAACCTTCTTCACTTTATGCAATATTCAATCCACAATTCACTTATTTTTCTTTGAACTCTTTATTTCAAGACCGGAATCAATCGGACAACATTGCTGACATTTCAAACAGAAAATGCAATTTGCATCATCCACCCGTTTTCTCTCATAGATATCAATCTGCATCGGGCAGTTCTTGGTGCAGAGTTTACAATTAATGCATTGCTCTTCACATACATGAATCCGCTTAGATGGAATATGAAATAGCTTCCCCATGTATTGGAATACATTCATTAAAGCTGCATAAGGACACAAATAACGACACCAGAATCGGTTGATAAAGTAACCAACTATAAATATGATAAATAGAATTGCGGCAGAATAGATCGTTATATTCTGAGGATGCGACACTGCCAGAACCGGACAATATTTCATATAAACATATTGCATGGAACGGAATGCCGCCACAATTGTGATAAGCATAATAACATATTTAAAACTGTTTAAAAGCTTGTGCAGCCAAACCGGTAGATGAAGCTGCATATTTTTTCTGGATCTCGGATTCAAGTTGAATACCATCTCCTGTACAGTTCCAAAAGGGCAAATATACCCGCAGAATCTTCTTCCCCAAAATATAGAAGTAACTGCGATAAGCAGACCGATAATAACAGCAATTGGATATAACAATATTGTAAATCCGGGATTTAACCTCATCACTCCAAAGCAGATACTTGAGTATGGACAGAAACCGTGTGCACTGCATAATACACCATTAATAAGCAGCACAACAACTATCATTGTTATACCTAAAAAACTATACTGGATTATTCTCCGCAATTCCTGATCTCTATTTTTTTTCATTAAATTGGAGAAAATTTTACACTGTTTTTTCGTCAATTATTTATTTGATAGTGTGAAGTAAGTTTTGTTATTGACAGCTAACTAAAGTTTTAACAATTTCGATTTTGTATTGATCATATGTTTACGAAAATGAATGTTAAAGAGGAAATTTGTATGCTTAAGTATCATTTCGGTATAAGGACAGGATTTATTAAAATTAAAAAACCACTCGATAATTTAGATATTGAGAGTAAGGATTAAAATGTACACAATAACTTTTGATAAAAAAGTTATTGTGTACATTTTTGGTATAACTATAGGTTGGTTATGTGTACAAAAATAATTGGCGCAGCATACATATGATAGGCAAAATTCGCTTCGCTCTTTTGCCTATTGGGACGAGCGTGTAACCCGCACAACAGGCTCAGCGAACTTCGCCTATCATGCGTGTTTGCGTCAGTTAAATAAAGCAAGCTTTCT
>JAQICU010000276.1 GCA_027858325.1 Candidatus Cloacimonadota bacterium | reverse complement strand
GCATTCTTAATTTTATTCAGATCTTTTTCTCCATCAGTTTTTACATAATAGTAGGAACTGATAAAAAATCCGGGGAAACAGAATCCGCATTGTACTGCGTTTGTCTCATCAAAACAATTAATAATAAGTTTACCTAATTCGGTTTTGGAAATTCCTTCAACTGTCTCTATTTCTTTACCATCCGCATGGATTGCATTTAGAATGCAACTTGTAACAGGCTTTCCGTCAAGAAGGACAGTACAGGCTCCGCATTCACCTTCACCGCAGCTTTCCTTTGCTCCCAGAAGTTTGAAATCCTCACGTAACACATCCAGCAGACGTTTCATCGGATCTACATCAATTGTCACTGCTTGTTTATTTAGTATGAATGATATTTTCATTTATCTTTCTCCATAGCTTTTAGTAAGCTTTCCGGTATAAGCGGGTATTCATTTATGAATATCCCTGTAGCATTATGAAACGCATTTCTGATAGAAGGAGCCGGGAAATCCATTGGTACTTCGCCCAATCCTTTAGGAATTTTGCTGTCAGTATGAATGAATTCAATATCCATTTCAGGAAGATCAAGAGTAGTAGGCAGAGTGTAATCTGTGAAGCCATGCGCTCTTCCAAATCCGGGCTTATAAAAAAATTCAGTTAACCCATATGCCAGACCCTGCAGAATACCGCCTTCAGCTTGTCCCATTGCGATCTTCTCGTTCACCACTTTGCCAACATCCATCACATTCCAGCTTTTCTTCAATTCAATTTTATAAGTATTTGCATTGAAATAAATTTCATTCACACATGCTGCCCATGAATAATCTTTGTAAGCGATTCCAACATTCGTATCTCCATCAAAGATAACAGATGGATCAGGAGTCAAATTTTTGTGGAATTCACGCGGGAATTCTTGCAGATGAGTTTTTACATATTCTTCCAGATTTTCAAAACCAAGTTCCTCTTTTATTTGGAGTGCAAGTTTTCTTAAGAGATTACCAATTATATAAATAGTTCGAGAAGCTACTGTAGGTCCGCTGTTAGGTGTTTTACTTGTATTTGGAAGCTGTACCCAGCACTTTTCACGAGGATGCGAAATAGCTTCGAAGAACATTTGAGCCAGAGTTGTATGCGCGCCTTGTCCCATATCGGTATTGGCAACAAAGATTTTTACTTGTGCATCTTTATCTATAATCACTTTTACTTCCGAATTGAGAACTTTTTCACCATTACCGGTATAACCTCCACCATGATAGCCGACTGAAATTCCAATTCCTTTTTTATCTTTATGGGTTCTATTCCATTCAGCAAATTCTATCACTTTTTTATGATAATCCGAATTATGAATAACTCGCTCTAAACAATCCGATAGATTTTCTTCCACAACTTTCTGGGTAGTTGGAAATTCGTCACCGACCCTGAATAGATTGATCTTCCTGAACTCATAAGGATCAATCTTGAGATCAGCGGATATTCTATCGATGTGTGCTTCCATGGCAGCAAATGCCTGTGGTGCTCCAAAACCTCTGAATGCGCCATTGGAAGGTGTATTGCTCCTAAACAAACGACCACGGATCAAAGTGTCGGGAATGGAATATCCACCTATTGAATGCAATGCTCCCCGAGCCAGAACTACAGGAGACAGAGTTTGATAGGCACCTGCATCAAGTCTGTAATCTATTCGGCATCTCTTAATTTTTTTTGTCAACGGATCAGTCCATGTTTCCAATTCCACCCTTGCCGGATGACGTTTTGTGGTTATTTGAATATCATCTGATCTTTCCAGAATGATCTTTACCGGTTTTCCACTTTTGTAAGATAGCAAAGAACTGACCCCGGCAAATAGACTTGGAAAATCTTCCTTTCCGCCAAAAGCTCCACCAATACCTTCAGATGTTTCAATGATCACTTCATCAACTGCTTTACCCATAATGGCTTCTACGCCATGTTTTACAAAGAAAGGGCACTGAGCGGTTATCCGAACGAACATAGTATTTGCCCGAGGATTATAAACGGATATAACTCCTTGAGGTTCCAAATAAGCTTGTTCCTGATGTGGTGTGTAGTAAATATTATGATTGTATTTCCAATCTACCTTTGGCTCTTTTTTTATGCTGTGATCAATTTTTATTTCCTTGCCAAAATGATTATCTTCATTATCAAGACAATCTTTAATGTCTATTATTGCAGGAAGTTCTTCATATTCAATTTTTGTTTCTTTAATAAATTTCAGAAGTAATTTCCGGTTTGGATGTGCAATTCCCATAATCACCTGACCATAATGCATAACTTCTTTATCAACCATAAAAGGTTGATCACATACTGGCTCTGGTACAATGTTTTCACCCGGAATATCTTTAGGTGAAACCATTGTGAATTCAGAGAGATCATAATTTTCAGGAAAATTTATTTTTTTGATGTAGCCATGATGACATGTGGAATATAGTAACTGTCCGTGCAATATGCCATCATAAGTATAATCATCGATAAATTTCCATGATCCATCCAATTTGGGTCTGGCATCGAATTTTCTTACGCTTTTCATAAGCACCTCAATTTAATGTAACTCAATATTCCTATATTAAGAGAAACAAGATCGGAGTCTTGTCTTACAATTCATCCAGTTTCTTAATTGGTTTAGGAATTTCAATAATTCCCTGAACTGAATTTAAATCCTTTAAACCACTACCGGTTAATAAAACTACATTCTTTGAATTTTCGTCAATCAATCCTTTATCTGCATACATCAGCATTCCGGCAAAAGCTGTTGCCGCTGCCGGTTCAGCGAATATACCTGTATTTTCGCTTAAATTCTTTGAAGCAGAAAGTATCTCTTTATCGCTAACAATTATAGATTCACCATTGTATTCTTCCATAAATTTCTTGGTCATCCAATAATTTCGTGGAATATCAACAGCAATAGAATCAGCGATTGTTGTACTTGGTTTTGTAATGAATTTATCATTTCCCAGATTACGAACAATATTATCACTTTTCTCAGATTGAACTGCAACAACAGTAGGTATCTTTTTTATAAGACCTAACTTCAATAGATCTTCAAATCCTTTGTAAACTCCGCTGATGATACAGCCGTCTCCAACCGGAACAAATACCCGATCTGGAATATTCTGTCTCATTTGCTGGAATATCTCGAATGAAACGATCTTTTTGCCTTCGATAGTGAACGGATTATAAGCAGTATTGCGATTATACCAACCGAATTTCTTTGTTGCGTCAATGCTAAGATCGAAAGCATCGTCATAAGTTCCATCTACCGGAATGAGCTGAGCACCATACATTAATATCTGTGTCAGTTTAGCTTTTGGAGCTGATACTGGAGCAAAAATTATAGCTTTCTGCTTTTGTGAAGCGCAAATTCCCGCCAGAGATGAGCCAGCATTTCCTGTTGATGCAGCCACGATTGTATCAATTCCCTGCTCTTTGGCAAAAGCACAAACCAGATCGGAAGCCCTGTCTTTAAAAGAGAAAGTAGGATTTTGTGAATCGTCTTTCAGGAAGAGTTGGAACTTCTCACTTATATTAGTGAATACTTTGGAACTCAGTTCGTAAAGCGGTGTTTTGCCAACCTTAAGCCAGGAAAGGCTGCGTTCTGAATTAATCGGTAAAAGCTCTCGATATTCTTTTCCCTTCAGTTTATCAAATAGTTTATGCCATTTTGCAGAGTTCTTGATCTTGCCATAATGATACAAAGTTTTTAAAATACCTTTTGGTGGTTGATCTGGCGTGTTTTCCTTTTCGCAGATAGGACAGAGGTAAGTAACTTCATCCAACTCATATTTTGTCCCACAGGTTGTGCATTCAAAATAATATTTATTTTCTTTCATAATTCACCTTTTATTTAGCCACCGAAAAGACACCGAATAACACCGAGTTATTAAAAAATCTCAAAAGCATAATTCTAAAATACTAACCTTTTATATTGAAGACCACCGACATGTCCAAAATTTATGATGTAGCCTACTTTAATCCCTGTAGCTTTTAAATAATTGATCAGTTGGGCGTGATGTAAAGCTGTGATCAAATTAATTGCTTTCAACTCAATGATGATTTTATTTTCAACTATTACATCTACAAAATATTGTCCAACACATATTCCATCGTACATTACAGGTAGTGGATACTGCTGATCAGCATGCAATCTATCTTTTCCAAAATCATGCATCATTGAATTTTCATAAACTTTTTCCAGAAAACCATAACCCAATTCCGCATAGATCTTTTTCGCTATATCTATGATTTTATCTGAAAGTTCTTTTTCGTAAATCACAATAATCTTCCTTTAAATTCTTCGAAAAGTACTATTGGCTTAGTATAAAATTTCATATACACAGCAATCGATTTATTGCGTCGGTTTTCTTTCGGTGAAATTCGGTGGCTAATAAATTCTCCATGTTTATGCATATCCAGTAGCAGCTTAGGCTAACTTTTCTCCAAAATTCCATGCAAAACTTTTTCCGGGGTTAACGGTACCGATCTAATTCTTACTCCAACAGCATTATAAACAGCATTTGCAATTGCAGCAAGTGGCGTATCAATGCCAATTTCTCCCACAGATTTTGCGCCGTAAGGTCCTGCTGGATCATAACTTTCTGCAAATTCCACAGTAATTTTTTTAACATCTTTTCTGTTGGGAATTTTATATTTCATTAAGTTATTGGTCAGCATTTTTCCGTCTTTAGAATAGACGACATCTTCATACATTGCCATTCCAATACCCTGAAGAATTCCACCTTCTACCTGGATTCTTGCCAGATTAGGATTGATGGGAGTTCCACAATCTACTACGCCAACATATTCCAGAACATCTATTTTTCCAGTTTCAATATCTAACTCAATTTCTACAAAACCAGTCATAAATGGGGGTGGTGATTTGGGACTTGTATTGGAACCGGAAGCGATCAATTGTTTCATATCGGCACCAAATTTGTAGTAAAGCCCTTCAGAAAGTTCTTTTAATGTGATCGATTCATGACTGTCTTTTAATTTGAAAGTGCAATCTTCAAATATCACATCATCTTTATGAACAGCTTCCAAAGCTCGAGCTGCTTCTTCAATGAGTTTTGCTCTCATATCCAACCCTGCTTTTCGGGCAGCATTTCCAGAAACAAAAGTTGTGCTGGAAGCATAAGCTCCAACATCGTATGGTGTTGTATCTGTATCGGAAGATGTTATTACAATTCTATCTACAGGTACACCAATTGCCTCAGCTGCGATCTGGCTAAGAACCGTATCGCTTCCCGTTCCCAGATCTGTTGCTCCCACCAGTAGATTGAAGAATCCATCGTCATTAAGTTTTAGAACTGCTGCACCCATATCGAGAAGTGGAATTCCTGATCCTTGCATTGCAATTGCAGTTCCTACACTTCTTATCTTATTGGGAGCAATTTGTTTGGAAGGATATTTTTTATTCCATCCGATCAGTTCTCTTCCGCGTTTTATGCAATAATCGAGTTTGCAACTTTCCATGATCTGGGCAATACCTTCTCCACCTTCTCCCATAACTTGGAACACTGGAGATGTTTCACCTTCTTTAATGCAATTTTTCAAACGTAATTCCACAGGATCCATTTTGAGTTTTTCTGCAAGTTCGCGTATGGCAGATTCCACAGCAAAATTTGCCTGGATAGCACCATAACCTCTATAAGCTCCAGCCGAGCATTTATTTGTGTAAACAACTTTACCTTCAAAACGAATGGCCTTAGTCTTATTATACATAGGAAGAAGTTTAGAACCGGCAACCATAAATGTAGTGAGAGAATGTTCTCCATACGCTCCAGTATTGGAAAGAAGCTGCATATCGAAAGCCTGTATAATACCATCTTTATTTGCTCCCAATTGGATATCAAATCTCATTTGATGACGAGTGAACGAGCTTTCATTTACCTCTTTTCTAGTGTAGAAACATTTTGAAGGTTTGCCTGTTTTCAAAGTTACAATTGCAGTATAAATATCGTTATGGATTTGCTGTTTAGCACCAAATCCACCCCCAATTCGTGGTTTAATAACGCGAATATCTCGTAAAGGCTTGTTAAGAGCTTCACCAATTATTCGACGCGTGTGATATGGATTTTGTGTGGAAGTGATAATGTTCAACCTTTCTTGTACATCAATGTAAGCTGTGGATGTGTGCGGCTCCATTGCTGTTTGCTGTTGTGCATGAGTATAATACCTCTCTTTTACAACAAAATCGCATTCAGCTAAAGTTTTATCCATATCTCCCACGATCATTGTGTCCAGATAAGAGCAGGCAATATTATTTCTTGCATCCAGACCTAATGGGAACATAGAATAGATCTCTTTTTCAGGATGGATCACGGATTTATGTCCTTCCGCTTTTTCAAAATCAAGAACAGGCTCTAAAATTTCATAGTCCACTTCGATCAGCTTCATAGCATCTTCAACTACTTTTTCGGTGGTTCCGGCAATAATAGCAACTTCATCACCAACATAACGTACATAATTATCTAAAATGAATTTATCTTTTGGGGATGGTTCGGGATAACCTTGCCCGGCTCTTGTAATTGGAATACGAGGAACATCTTTATAAGTAAGAATGCATTCGATCCCTTCAACTTTTTGAGCTTTTTTTGTGTCTATTGATTTGATCTTGGCAAAAGCATATGGACTTCTCAGTAATTTAACAATCAAAGCACTATTAACTGTAAGATCATCTGTATAAGCGGATGCACCCTTCAATAAACCTCTTCCATCAACTTTTGGGATTGAATGTTTAACTTCTTTGAATTTCATCATTTCACCCCCATGTATTTCTTAATACCCCGGAGTTGTCCTTCATAACCGGAACAGCGACAGAGATTTCCAGCAAGATAATGTTTTATCTTATTTACAGTTGGATCCTTCAGTTCTTTTTTCATTGCATAAGTTGTGAGAACCAATGATGGTCCACAATACCCGCATTGATCAGCTCCTTCATTAACAATTGCATCAATAATCGCATCAGCTTTTTTGCCTAGCCCCTCAACAGTTGTGATCTTATGCCCTTGCGCCCTTGCCGCTAAGAATTGGCAAGACAGTCTTGGTTTTCCATCTATCAAAACCGAGCAAACTCCGCATGTCCCTGTATCGCACCCTTTTTTAACACTTTTAAATCCAAGATGTCTGAGTACAACTAGTAGAGATTCGTCACTTTCAATATTTGTGTTATAAAATTTATTATTAATATTTAATTTAAGTATCATTTTAGAACCTCCTGAAGAGCACGTCTAACAATAACAGGTGCAATTTTTTTTCGATAATCACTTTTAGCTCTTAGATCATCACCAAAATTAAATTCTTTTGCGATCAGCTTGGCCGCTTCATCTATTTTACTATTATCGGAAATTTTAAGTTGAGCAGCTTTTTGTGATAATTTGGCAATTGACGGACGGGTTCCGACCGCAATCTTAATACTGTCAAAGTTGGAAACCGCAACAGATAAGATCGTGAAATCCGCACTGGAATTCCGCAGCATTTTATATGAACTTTTACCTTTCTTTTTCTTGATGATTATTTTTGTTAGGATGTCTCGTTTGATATTCCAATTTGAGATAAATTTATTGAATGCTATTTTTCCATTTTCTTCGAACTCAAGTTCGCAATCCAGAACTAGTAAAGCTGTAATGATCTCTGAAAATCCTAAACGACTAAAAATAGCACCACCGATAGTAGCATTATTTCTGAATTGAATCCCAATGAGATTCTCAAGTGACTTTGGCAATAAATTCCCAAAATACTTATTGATGACCGGATCAGTTTCAATAGTTCTTAATGAAGTATAAGCACCGATCTCAATTTGATGATCATTTTCTTTAATAAAATCAAGTTTAAGATTGGAGAGGTCAATTCCGGTGGAATATCTATTATCAGACAACCTTAGGAAAGTGGTTCCTCCTAAGATTACAGAATTCGAATCTTTTTTAAGTATATCCAATGCTGTTTTTAAATTTTCGGGTTGCACGAATTTTTCAAACCTCATAAGATCTCCCTATTTCAAAAAAAAATCTCCATCAACCCTTACGAACTGATGGAGAATCGTTGCTATTCATATTTTTTTAACAATCCGGTTTTGTTATTAAATTCTGTAATTTTCTCATCCCAGTCATTAACTTTTCCGAACTGATCTCTCCAATAATTCTCATCATACCATTGCGCATCAAGTTCTTCTACGGTTTTTCCTTGTTGTTCAATCCAGGTAAAGTATTTCAAGTTGTGCATACGTTTCTTTTCATAATAGTTCATTTCGATCATATTATCAATTCCTATGTCCATAAGATCGCGATAATAAACAACTGCAGCATCTTCATGTGTAAATTCTCCACGATTTTCAAGTTCTTCTTTCATCCTGGATTTATACATTTCCATGGAGTCTGTAGCTACTGTAAAGATTACTTTATCTCCTGTCATTTCATAGTATTTTGCCATTTTGATCGCACCCATGATATTAGCGATTGAAGAGATTCCGAGTAAATCTAATTTATCTACGATTTCCTGAGAAACACCTTTTTCTAAGAGAAATTTGTGTCCAGTTTCGGAATTGAACAATCTCATAATGTCTATATTTGGCTGGTCATCAATAGCGGCAACCATATCCATATTTTTGATATTATGGATCCAAGGTACATGCTTATCACCAATACCTTCGATTCTATGAGCACCATAGCCATTACGAAGTAAAGTTGGACATTGCAGAGCTTCACCGGCGCAAACTTTGAAAGTAGGGTATACTTCACGAAGATATTCTGCACTGCCAAGTGTTCCGGCAGAACCTTGAGTTAAGAATAATCCTGCAAATGTATCATTTTCATTTTTTTCTTGATTAAAAACTTCTTCCATAGCCGGACCAGTCACAGCATAATGCCAAACAGCATTTCCGATTTCACTAAATTGATTAAGATTAACGATTGTATCTCCACGTTCAGCTAGAAGTTCTTTAGCTTTATCATAGATTTCTTTTACATTACTTTCACTTCCGGGAGTTGCAAAAACTTCAGCTCCCACTTCATGAAGCCAATCGAATCTTTCCTGGCTCATTTCTTCCGGAAGCACCGCGATAGATTCACAACCAAGAAGGTAGGAATCATAAGCACCGCCACGACAGTAATTACCCGTTGAAGGCCAGAGTGCTTTCTGGGTTGTTGGGTCAAATTCACCGTGTACTAATTTTTCTACCAATGGACCAAAAGTGGCTCCTACTTTATGGGCACCGGTTGGGAAGAATTTTCCTATCAAGACCATGATCCTGGCATCTACACCGGTAATTTCTTTTGGTAATTCCATAAAGTTAACTTTCCCAAATCCACCACCATCTAATCTTGGTTCATTCTTCCAAGTTAAACGAAATAGATTTAGTGAATTGAGATCCCACATTCCTATGCTATCAAGTTCTTTTTTGATTTTTTCAGGAATTAACTCCGGATTTCTCATTTGTTCATATGTAGGAATAATGATGTTTTTTTCCTTACATCTCTGTACTGTATTTGCGAGTACTTGTTCTTTATTTTTGTTCATTTTTTTAATCTCCCTATCCCTAGATAATCATGTTAGGATATTTTATTTTACGATTATTGTCCCTGTCTTGCCCTCTAAAGCGTCAACGGCATTTGACAGGGAAGTAATTATTGATCTTTCACCACCGGCTTTCACAAACCTGATGGCAGCTGTAACTTTTGGTCCCATGCTACCTGCCATGAAATGTCCTTCGGCCAAATATTTTTCCGCTTCAGCAACTGTGATTTTTTCCAAAGGTTTTTCATCCGGTTTTCCGAAATTTATCCTGGCATTTTCCACATCAGTTAGTATGAGGTAAATATCTGCATTTACTTCTTGAGCAAGCACATTACCTGCTTTATCTTTATCAATAACTGCTTCCAATCCGGCTAAAGTTCCATTAGCTTTTTTCATTACAGGAATTCCACCGCCACCTGATGCAATAACAATTGCCCGGGCATCAACTAGAGCCTGTACACAATTGGATTCCACAATCTTAATGGGTTCAGGAGATGGAACAACTCTACGCCACGGTTTATCCACATTTGGTTTTACCAGTTTTACGATATAGCCCTTTTCTCTTTTAAGTTTCATAGCTTCTTCTTCTGTATAGAATGGACCAACTGGTTTGCTCGGATCATTAAAATCAGGATCATCTTTTTTAACCAGAACTTGTGTTACAACTGTAGTTATCGGAATGTTCTTTCCCTTTTGCATAAAATAGTTTTGCAAAGTGTTCTGGAACATATAACCGATCTGACCTTGAGTCATTGCTCCTACAATATCCATTGGCATTGGAGGTACAAGCTGTTTCCCTTCTTCCTGTTGTATCAGAAGAGTACCTGCTTGCGGACCATTGCCATGTGTGATGATCAATTTATAACCCATTGCGTTCATTTTTACAAGCTGTTCGCAAGTTATTTCTACATTCCTAAATTGCTCTTCGGCGGTTCCTTTTTCATGTGCTTGTTTGATAGCATTACCACCAAGTGCAATTACTACTAATTTTTTTTCAGTATTCATTCTTATTCTCCAAATTTAATTAAACATCTACTTTCATTCCGGCAATGGTCATTGCCATAATTGCTTTCTGAGTATGAAGTCTATTTTCTGCTATATCTGTGATAATGGAATTTGGACCGCTCGCAACTTCATCGGTAACTTCTTTGCCGCGATCTACCGGCATTGGATGGATATATAAAGCATCCTTTGTGCGATCCATTCTTTCTTGATTGCAAACCCAATCAGTCATTTTGCTTGCTCTGGCAATTTCAGCTTCTTTACCGATCTCATAAAAATCGGGTCCGAACCAGTTACGAGAATAAACGAATTCCACATCATCTGTGTAGCCTGCATCCGGATCGTTAACAATCTCGAATTTTGTTCCATTTGCTTCACAGTTTGCTTTCACTTTTGCTATCTCTTCTTCAGGAAGATCATAACCTTTGGGGAAAGCGAGTTTTACATTCATACCCAAGCGTGATGTGATAAGCAAGTTTTCATGAACTGAACAATAAGAACGTGCTAGATTTCCATGAGCCCAAGTCATAAGTATTGTTTTTCCTTTTAGATCACCTTTGTGTTCCTGCATTCCCATTACGTCGGAAAGTCCCTGGCACGGATGGTATTTATCATCTGCCATATTAATAATGGGAACATCCATCCATTTGGCATATTCACGCAATAGTGCATTTCCATCACCATAATGTTCTACGGAAGTCTCTAAAATCCTGATTCCCATTCCGCAGGCGTATCTTGCCAATACTTGTGCTGCATCTTCAATAGTTTCTCCAGCTTGCACTTCAACGCCTTTGCTTGTTTTCTTTAATCGCATTGTTTTAGGTTCTAAGAATTGTGCATGTCCACCCAGTTCTGTGGCTGCTGATTCAAATGAAATTCTAGTACGTAATGATGGATTAAAGAAAAACATCAGAAAAGTATGATCTTTTATAAGTTGGTTGTATTTATCGCCATATCTGTCTGCTTTCATTTCTTTTGCGAGTTTTAGTAATGCAATTATCTCATCAACGCTAAGTTCTTGAGTACAAATTACATCTTTACCTTTCATATCTACTAACATATTTTCTCCTTTTTTTAACCTTGAAAAGGTTTACAAGATTTCTCTTCCTGCTGAACCTTTTCAACGGTTTCTTCTCTTTCCAAGTTATCTTCAACAATCAAACATCTTCAACCATTGAAAAGACTAATTGGAAGAATTCCTCTGGCTGAAGCCGTTTTCAAGGTTAATTATAATCTACCACCCATAAGCATAGCCATGATAGCCTTTTGAGCATGGAGACGATTTTCTGCTTCATCAAAAACTACACTTTGCGGACCATCGATAACAGCATCAGTAACTTCCATATCCCTATCTGCCGGTAAACAATGCATATAAATACCATTCTTATCGATCAGTTTCATTTTCTTTTCATCACAGATCCAATGTTTATTGGCTTCAAAAAGACCTTTCATACCATCCAGATTTTCTTCTGAGATCTTCTTACCAGATTCATCAATTTGAGCAAAATAATCCATTGCTCCCCATGATTTTGGATAAACCACGTGAGCTCCCTCAAAGGCTGCTTCCATATCATCTGTTTCTTCAAAAGTACTGCCATTTTGGGTAGCATATGTATGACATTGCTTAGTAACTTCTGGATCGAGTTCAAATCCTTTTGGCCTAGCGAGTACCACATCCATTCCCAAAAGGGATGGAGCCAGTGCAAGACTCTGTGGAACGGCAAAAGGTTTTGATGTTGAGCCGGAATAAGCCCAGCTTATTACAAATTTTTTCTTCTTGAATCCACCAAATTTTTCTTTGATCGTAAGCATATCAGCCAGAGCTTGACAAGGATGATATACATCATCTTCCATATTGATAATTGGAATATCAGACCACTGTGCAAATTCTTTTAAAGTTTCATGAGCAAAACCATAGATCCACTGAGATGGTTTACCGTACATGCGGATAGCCAATGCATCTCCTGTTCTACTGAGAACTCTTGCTACATCAGAAATTCTCTCTGTTTTATATGGAATTTCATAACCTTTTCGAGCAGGTGTATATGTTTTTCCCGGTTCAAGGTCTACATGAAAACCACCAAGCTGTTGAATTCCTGCCGCAAATGTACTTCTGGTTCTCAATGAACTATTGAAAAACATTGTGTAAAGTGTTTTACCTTTGAGAATATGTGATGTATCCTCATTCAAAGCATAACGAGTTTTAAGATCTTCTGCCAATCTCAGTAAGGTTTCCCATTCTTCTTTTGTATAATCGATTTCAGGGCTTAACCAATCTCTACCTAAAAATTTGTTACTTCTCATTTTATTCTCCTAGTATTTTTTGATTTTTTTTTATTTCTATAATCTCAGAACAATTGATATACTTGTCCTGATCATTTATTCGCATTCGGGAAAATTGTGAATTTAATTAATTGTTTGAGTAGATGAAGATACATGATAATCTGCGCATCTCGTAGATGCGTCTCAGCATAAAGTCAAATATTACATCACTTTTCATATCTGTACCTCCTTCCAAATTAAACATCACAATCCCAAATAAATCAATTAATTATGTCAACCAAATTTTATGCAATTATCAAAGGGATAATTTGATCTCTCTTTATTTTCCACTCATGGTCAACTGCATAATTGCTTTAGAAGTATGTATCCTATTTTCTGCTTCATCATAAATAATAGAATGAACTCCATCTATCACACTATCTTCAACTTCATTTTTACGATCTGCAGGAAGAGCATGCATATAGCTTACGTTTTTAGCTGCAAGAGCCATTTTATCTTCTGTGCATTTCCAGCTTATATTCGCTGTTAAGAGATCATCAATTACGTCTTTTCCTGAATTTGTGACCCAGTTACCCCAATTTTTTGGGATTACATAATCAGCATTTTTGTAGGCTTCTTTTTCGTTATTAGTTACTGTTAACGTGCCACCACGCAGCTCAGCATTTACTTTTGCTTTGTCTATTACCCATTTTGGAAGTTCGTAACCTTTGGGATGTGCAAGAGTAACATCCATTCCATAACGCGGGAAAAGTAGAACTTGAGAAACCGGTACGGAGATAGGTTTTTTATGGGTATCAGCATAAGCCCAAATTATTGAGACTTTCTTACGCCGAACTATTCCCGATTTTTCTTTCATAGTCATCAGATCGGCAATTGCCTGCAGTGGATGAAAAAAATCATCCTGCATATTAATAATTGGAACGGATGCCCATTTTGCCATATCATTTATATACTTGTTTCCAATTCCCCAGAAACAATTTCGACAGGCTATGGCATGACCATAACGGGAAAGAATGATTGCTGTATCTTTTGCAACTTCACCGTGAGCGATTTGCATTGTACTTGAATCTAAATAGTTTGCATGACCTCCAAGCTGAGCAATTCCGGCTTCCATTGAATTTCTGGTTCTAGTTGATTCTTCAAAGAACATCAGGAACATAGTTTTATTAGTTAAGTAGGGAGTGGCCAATCCCATAGCAAATTGTCTTTTCAATTCCATTGAAACACTAAGTAGTGTATCGATATCCTCTCGAGACCAATCTTCGAGAGTGATAAAATGTTTTCCTCTTAATTCTGTTTTCATTTTTTATTTTATCTCCTTTTTTTTTAATTTTGCCACTAAGACACTAAGGCACAAAGAGCACGATTTAAATTATAAAATGACTCTTTGTACTCCATTCTTTAGAAGTGGTACATTAAAATTTATTATTAATCCTAACCTTTTCCCAGTTACTTTCAGGTAGCTTAAAACTTGAGCTTGCCAAACTGGATTATAGTTTTCTGCAGCTTTCATTTCTACTATAATCTGATCCTCAACCAGAATATCGATTCGGTAGCCTTCTTCAAAGCTTACTCCGTCGTAAACAATAGGTACATTCATTTGTCTTTGAACGTATAATCCTCTTTTTATCAGTTCATGGCAAAGACATATTTCATAAACCCGTTCCAATAAACCCGGACCAAGAGCTCTATGAACAGTTATAGCAGCTTCGATAATCTTGCTGGCAATCTCTTCTGTTTCTTTTGGAAGTGGATTATAAACTCTTTTCACACAGAATTCCTTGTGTCCTTTGTGTCTTCGTGGCTTTGTGGCTATTTCCCATTTAATTCTGCTACAAATCCTGCATAAAAAGCAGCAGCAGCACTTAGGTCTGATACACGTGTCATCTCATTTGGTGCATGTGCTTGATCTTCATCTCCCGGACCTAATCCAATACATTTTATATCAGGATGTTTTCCCATAATAAAAACGCAGTTTGTGCTGAAAGTCCATTTATCTATCTTAGGTTCATTTCCCAGAGTTTTTATATAAGAAGCTGAAGCATTCTTAAGCCAGTTTGAATCTTCTTCCAATTTCCAGGTTGGGAAATACTTTTCTACTGAATATTCTTTGCCTGTGTAGGCAATTGCGTTATATTGAAGAACAGTAACTTTTGCATCTTCCACTCCGGCAAGTTTGCAGCATTCTTCCAATTCTTCTACAGCTATTTCTTTAGTTTCTCCCCAAGTTAAACGGCGATCTACCTGGATCTTGGCGAAATCAGCAACAGCGCATTGACTGGGAGATCCTGATTCAAAAAGACTGGTTGTGATAGTTCCTTTTCCCAGGAAATCATCATGAGCCAAACGGTCGTTGAGTTTTTCTACTTCCAAAGCTATTTTAGCCATTTTGTAAATTGCGTTAACCCCTCGCTCTGGGGCAGAACCATGACAAGAAATTCCTTTAACTTCGATAGTCATTTCCATTCTACCGCGATGTCCACGATAGATATTAAGGCTGGTGGGTTCAGTGCTAACAACAAGTTCAGGATTAATATTATCTTCCATAATCATGTGTTCCCATGCAATTCCATCACAATCTTCTTCCATTACTGTACCTGTGAAGAGTATAGTAAATTCATCGTTCAGATCGAGTTCTTTGATGATCTTAGCTGCATAAACCATAGAAGCCATTCCACCAAGCTGATCAGATGCACCACGTCCCCAAACTTTCCCATCTTCAATGCGACCTTCGTGAGGAGGAAAATTCCAATTATCTAAATTTCCAGGATAAACTGTATCGATGTGGGCATCAAATGCTATAAGCCTGGCACCATTACCAATGGTTCCAATTATACTTCCTAATCCATCAATGCGGATCTCATCAAATCCAACTTTTTCCATCTCCATTTTGATTACTTGGATCATTTCTTTTTCTTTCATAGAAAAAGACGGTGTTTGGATCATTTTTGCCAGAAACTCTGCTGTTTCTTGTTCATATTTAAGAGATAATTCTCTGATCTTTTTGCATATTTCACTCATATGTTTTCCTCACATAACCTTGAAAAGGTTTTAAAGCATTTTCTCCTTGCTAAACCTTTTCAACGGTTTAATTGTAAACTCCAACCATTGAAAAGGCTGTTTGAAAGAAACCCTCTTGTAAAAAAGCCGTTTTCAAGGTTATGTCTATTACACAAACAGGAATTTCTGTGTATCAAAAGTCCACCAAATTATATTCATCAGAGAATCAAATTCAGCTTTTTGCACAATTTCATGATCTGATTTACAGTTTAACATTTTACCTGAATTATCAAAATTAACCATATAAATTTTATCATTTATACGAACTTTAAATTCTGCACCATCCTCTTCAGAAGTTAGCATAAATCCGTCAGTATTGCTCACAACCATATCTTCATCATTCCAAAAAAGAGTGAACTTATCTTTATACGGTGCTCCATCGTAGGGACAGAATGTTTCGCAGTTACCGCATTCATTGCAAAGTCCATCCAAATGCAGGATCTGATTTTCGTTTTTAAAACCAGGAACTATGATTGCAATGTTAGCTCGGTTTGGGCAAACTTCCACACATTTGTTACAGATGAAATTACATTCCAAACAACGCTTGGTTTCTACCGCAACCTCTTTGTCATTGGAAAGCACTTCCAGAGTCGGATTGATGTTACCTTTCTTAGCACGAATTTCGTTAATGCGTGTTGCATAATCGAATTCATAATCCTCAGGATGAACCCGTTCTAAGTTGATACCTTCTTTAGCTAAAATGCCATTGGTTACAGCCTGAGCATCGGCAATGGATTCCACCACGGTAGATGGCCCACGATATGCATCACCGGCGATAAATACGTTATCTACACTGGTTTCTTTAAACTCATTAACCTTAATATTATTGCGTTTATCAATTGAGATGTTATTGGCATTCAATAGATCGTAATCAACCACTTCACCAATTGCAGAGAGAACCGAATCTATCCGAAGTTCTACGAATTTTCCATCCACAGGAACAGGACGTTTTCTTCCACTGGCATCAGGCTCACCAAGTTCCATAACCTGGCACTTAAGTATTCCATTATTAAAGGATACTGGATTGATGAGTTCTTTAAAGATCACACCGTCTTTTATTGCGTGATCAAGTTCTTCTCGATCTGCCGGCATTTCTTTTATTGTGCGACGATAAATAATGTAAACGTTTTCAACACCAGGTGTCTTTTTTGCTGCTCGAGCACCGTCCATAGCAGAATTTCCACCACCAACAACAGCTACGTTTTTGCCTAGATCAACAGTTTTTGGATCTTTGTTCCAATCCTGCAGGAATTTGATAGCACCGTAAACTTTGGAAGTGTCTCCTTCCAATGGAAGTGTACGTGATTTCCATGCGCCAATAGCCAGATTAATGTATTTAAATCCTTTAGCTTTAAGATCGGCTATGTTAACTTTTTCATTGGTATTCATTTCAAATTTTACGCCCATACGTTTGATAAGTTCGACATCGTTATCGATAGCCCAGCCAGGAATACGGAAGCCGGGAATTGTATGAATTACATTACCACCTGGTTTATCAGTCTTATCAAAAATAGTTACCTCAAAGCCCTGACGAGCCAGGAAGTAGGCGGAAGATAGACCAGCAGGTCCTGCACCGATAATAGCAACTTTGATACCAACCGGAGTAACATCCAATTTCATTTTAATAAGATAATCTTTATAACCTTTTTCAGCTGCAACACGTTTCAACTCACGAATAAGAACCGGTTCTTCATAATCGTTCCGTACGCATTTAAGCATACATTTGTGATCGCAAATATAACCGGTGATATGAGGTAGCGGATTTTTGGAAAGGATGAGTTCGAAAGCTTCCAGATAGCGTTTCTCACCAATAAGTCTGGTGTATTCCGGAACATCCTGATCGATTGGACAACCATCTTCACAAGGTGCTACGAAACAATCAGTAATAGAAAGTTTCTGATTGATCTTCATAGGATCATCAGTCTTATATTCTTTCTTGTATCTCTTATTTACTAGAGCTTCTTCTGCAGCAGTTCTTAATTTGTCCAAGTCAATTATCTTAGATGGAATATTTTGCATTGAGTTATTTAATAATTCTGCAATCTGAGTTAAGCGAGAATATCCACCCGGTTTCAAAAGTTCTGTTGCCATCGTGATAGGTCTGATTCCAGTATCAAAAATTTCTTTAATATTGAAAAAATTTGCACCACCAGAATATGAGATCGGTAATTTATCATTAAATTCTTTAGTTAACTTTTTCGCCAGGTTAATAGTGAGTGGATACAAAGTTCTACCACTCATATACATTTCATCTGTTGGTAGCATTCCTTGATCATTTTTTACAGCTAAAGTATTAGAAAGTTTTACACCAAATTGTATATTGTGTTCTTCAGCAAAATCAACTAAAGAATGAAGCATTTTCAAAGCTGCCGGATATTGCATATCATTCGTAAATGTTTCTTCCTTAAGTGTAATATGATCAAAACCGGCTTTATCAAAAACTTTTTTCACATATTCATATCCGTGGAGTGTAGGATTCAATTTTACGAAAGTATGCATCTTCTTTTCAGAAATAAAATACTTACAGATAGCTTCTTGATCTTCCGGAGGACATCCGTGCATTGTGGAAAGAGTAATGGAATTAGAAATTTTTGGTGAGATATTTTCCACGAATTCTGTGTCTGTAATATTTGGAATTTTTCCGGTTTCGATTGCTTCTTTCAATTCTTTTTTACATTGTTGGAAAACTTCGTTTTTTGATGCATCTTTAAGTTCTTCGATAAATTTATCGATCTTAGGTGACTTGATTCCCTTGAGATCATAGCCAACACTCATATTAAAAACAAACGCACGTTCTTTCATTTTAGAAAGACCAAACATTTTATTCATCAGATGAATTAAAAACCAGGCTTTAACATACTCTCCATAAGCTTGTGGTACCGTTAGTTCTGTACTCCACTCAGTGTTATAACCTTCATCTCCAGCTTCAATACATGGTTTTTCAATATCGAGTTCATCGAGAATTTGTACAGTTTTCAATTCAAAGAATCTACTGCCTGTCATGTATGCTGCTACAAGATTTGGAGTGGATTGTGTGTGAGGTCCGGCAGCAGGACCGATTGGTGTTTCGCATTTTTCACCGAATAAGGTAAAAGCTGAAGAATCTGATTTACGATAGAATTTGTCTTCGTGAATTCCGAAGATGGTTTTTTCTTTTTTATACTCTTCCAGTATCCAGTATAATAATTTTTTAAACTTAACAGGAATCATTATGTCACTCATTTTTTTCTCCTTTTTGCCACGAAGGCACGAAGCCACAAAGGTCACTATATTTTTTATAGGATGACTCTTTGTACTCCATCTTTCAATAGTGGCACATTAAAATTTATTAATAATCCTAATCTTTTTCCAGTTACTTTCAGATAGCTCAAAACTTGAGCTTTCCAAACTGGATTATATTTTTCAGCTGCTTTTAATTCTATAATTACTTGATCTTCAACTAGAATATCTATTCGATATCCTTCTTCAAAACTAATTCCATCATATACTATGGGTATATTCACTTGCCTATTAAATTTCAGACTTCTTTTTTCGAGTTCATGACAAATGCAAACTTCATACACTTTTTCCAATAACCCAGGACCAAGAGTTTTATGTACTGCCATTGCAGCGTCGATAATTTTGCTCACAATGTCTTCTGTTTCTTTCGAAAGAGGCTTATAGTACTTTTTCATTTTCTAATTCCTCGTGTCCTTGGTGTCTTAGTGTCTTTGTGGCTAATAGAGTCCTTTATTACTCTCAAATCTCTCAAACATCGCTTTTGAAATCTCCCATGAACGATCAAACAGGTCTTTATAAAGATCTTTTGTTACATGATAATCATCGAGTAATATTTCATCATTTTTTATCACATACTGACATCGTGATTCGGTGATCCCAAAGATGAAATGACCTAAGAATTGATCTGTGTTAAAAGGCGTTGCAGGTTCATAATCAAATATTGCAATATCAGCAGGTTCACCTTCTTTAATTCCTAAGGGAAGTCCAAACGCTTTTTTAAGTTTGAAATTATTTAGGAAAAGAGCATTCATTTCAGGATAGCCAAGATCACAATTCTTATTTAGAAATTTTGTGAATATATTAGAATTTTTTAATGCCTTCATTGTGCTTGGATGCATTCCATCAGTACCCACAGTTGTTTTAATGTCTTCCGAAATAAATTTGGATATATTCCCTACATTAAGCCCGTTATTCATATTGGAATCTACTGCTTGAGCGATGAAAATATTGCGTTTCTTTAAGATCTCAAGATCCTTCTCTGTAAGATTACTACAATGAATGAAAAGTGAGTTATCTCTCACTAAACCGAAACTATCAAAGCGCTCGATCAATCCCTTCCCATATTTTTCCTGACATTGAACACCATCGATCTCACCTTCGGCAACATGAACATGAACCGGGAAATCTTCTGATACATCAGCAATTTTTTGCAGGCTGGCATCACTAAGTGTAAATGATGCATGCAGTCCGATCATACCTTGTACCGATTTCCCTTTTTGAGCATTAGCAAAACGAACATTCTCATCTAAAGATCTTTGGAAAAATTCTTCTCCATTTCTATCAGAAATTTCAAAAGCTAATGTTCCGCTAACTCCATAAGCATCGAAAACACTTGCCATATCGGAAAGTGCATTCTCTGTATAACCGGAAATATGATGATCAAAAACTGTTGTTACTCCGTGTGATATGGAATCTTTCATGGCGATTGCTGTTGAGATGACCATATCTTCTTTGTTCAAAGAATGATCAAGAGTCCACCACAAGTTTTTCAGGTTTCCCATAAAATCATTGAAAGGAACATCACAGGGAACTCCTTTGGAAAGAGTGGAATAAATATGATGATGGGCGTTGGTTAATCCCGGGAAAATGATTTTGTTAGTGGCATCAATAATTCTGTCTGGTTTATCGAAAGGTTTAGTGAAATGGATCTTTCCATCCTGGATAAAAAGTGTTTTCTTTTCTACTTTGGTGCTCTCATCTTGTGGAGTGACGATGTAAGCACCTCTAATTTCTAAATTCATAGTCTTCTCCCTTTTTAAGATTTATTTAGTCACACCCAAATTTGTCGTTTAGAGATCAGAGTAAGTCTCGCCTTTTTTCGTTTAGATAAAACGATTTTTCTTTTAATGCTGAATGATGTCAAATATATTTTTTTGAATATGTTAGGTAGCGAGTTTTCGTTAAGAATTATCATAAAAAATTATTTTGTCTTCAACAGCAGGAAAAACTATTTGACAGATTATAAAGTGGAT
>JAQICU010000261.1 GCA_027858325.1 Candidatus Cloacimonadota bacterium | reverse complement strand
CCTGAGAATTGCTGTGAAATTTAAGGGAGATATCACAACTGGGACATCCAAATAGTTTACCACAAGAGATACACTGCACAAAGGAGGAGTGTCCTCTTCTGTTCTGCAGCAGGATTATCTGCTGACCAGCTGCTAGCTTTTCTTCAATTTTTGCTTTTAATTTCACAGATAATAGAAGTTGAGGATCTTTCTCGCGCTTCATATCGATTATATCGACTGTCGGGAGTTCATAGGTAAGAGGACGGTGTGATAATTTTAACAGAGTGAATCTAGCCATATTCACATTATTCCAGCTTTCCAACGAGGGAGTTGCACTACCCAGTATAACAACAGCATTGTTCATTTTAGCCCGCAGGATAGCCAGATCCCGCCCATTATAACGTGGAGTATTTTCCTGTTTATAGGTTGTTTCATGCTCTTCATCCACGATTATCACACCCAGATTTCGCAAGGGTGCAAATATGGCACTACGCGCCCCGATCACGATCTTGCTTTGACCAGACTTTATTTTATTCCATTGTTCCCATCTCTGCCGGTCGTTCAAATGGCTGTGCAGAATTGCTATATCTTCACCAAAAGCGTTGAAGAACCGGTCGACCATCTGAGGCGTAAGCGCGATCTCCGGCACCAGCATGAGTGCAGTTCTATTCCTTTTTAAAGCACTTTTTATGATCTCAATATAAACTTCCGTCTTACCGCTGCCGGTAATGCCAAAGAGCAGAAAGGTGTGAAATTTTCCCGATTTAACAAATTTTTTTATAGTGGAAATGGCTGTCTGCTGTTCGGATGTCAGCTCTATTTTTTTTAAAATACGTTTTGGGGGGAAAGTAAAATACTGCTCTTTTACTTCCCGTGGCTCGATCGAAATAATATCTTTATCCCTTAGTGCTTTAACTATGGAATAACTATATTTGGCAGCGATCCTGGCTAGTGGAAAATCAGCTGCAATGCTTTTCATGTATTCATATGCTTCTGACTGTTTTGCCGTGAGTGAGGGGATATTACTAACCTGGGATAAAATCACAAAGTTAGCGATCTTTTTCTTTATCTTCTCGTCGAATATTCTTTGTATCTCGACTGCACCGCAGCTCTCCAGCTCTTCCAATACTGTATTAAATTCAGGAGCATTGATCTTCAGTCTTTCTTTTAACTTATGGATATCAAGCCACTCAGCACTCAGCTCTTTTACTATCATCAGTGCTGTCTCATTATTAATATCCGTTTTTGAATTATCAACTAATCTTACTTTTCTTTGCAGTTGGATATTGAAGGCGGAAGGCAGCATGGCCGAGAGTGACTGCCCCAAACTACATTGATAGTATTTACTGATCCACAAAGCCAGTTCTAATAATTCTGTAGAAATTTTGGGTTTAACATCTACGATCTCTAGGATATCTTTATATTTGATCTTATCATCAATTTCTTGTGTCTCCTGCCAAACAATACCGGTATGAAATGTATTATTGAAAGAAACCAGCACCCGGCAACCCGACATGATCTCTTCTTCATTCATATATATGTAAAGTTTTGTAACATTGATGGGAAGTGCAATCTGATAATATTTCATAGCTATAAAAAAATAGCCCTCCTGCTAGAGAAGGGCAAATTTTTATTTTGTTATTAATTCATGAATTTCATTCTAAAGCTGTAGCCGATCGGATCTTTGACCGGTATCTTCCAGTTCAAGATGATCTCACGGCATTTTGTCAGGAACGAATCGGTAAAATAGCTGCCCTTGATTGATTCTGTATCCACCGCTTCCACCTTACCATTTTTATTGATAATGATCGAGAATTCTACTGTTCCATACATCTCCATTATCATGGTTTCTCTTGCAAATAATTTTTCAATTTGTGGCCTAAGTGTAGCAACCACTCTATCAATATCAGCCACGATTGATTTTGTTTGAGGTGAAGTTGTCTGTTTAACTTGTATCGATCCCTCTTTTACCATCTTGATACCGGCAAAACGTTTTTGAACAGCCTTAAATTGGGCTCTACTTTCGACCTTGGTAATATTATAACTGCCCACGTCTCCACCCAGGCTGGCCATATCAACCTCTTCAAAACCGCCGGTTCCGCCCAGACCGAGACCTTCCATATCACCCAGTCCACCCAGACCATCACCTGAGCCTTCCAGATCAAATCCGCCTGATCCCGCTAGATCAAGGTCAGTTGCACCACGTCTGGCTTTAGGTCCTGTGCCTGCACCCGGTCCGCCAGAACCCTGAGCAACGATCTCACTGACTTCTGTTACCTCTAAAAGTTCATTACTGAAATCACCTGTGCCTGTACCACCCTGGATGCCACCGCCGACATCAAGAGCGAGTCCGAATTCCTGTTCAAATTGAGCTGAAGTCATGGCTTGAGCCTGTTCTACCTGCTCAGTAACCTCAACTTCCATCTCCTCTCTGGATTTTCCAACTGGTACATCAACAGTGCCTTCTGTTTCAACTTCCATAATCTCCGGCTGAACTTGAGTAGCAAAATCTTCAATACGCTGCATGCGTTCGGCAAAATCTACCTTTAGGGGAGGGACATAGGTGCTTTCTGCAAAATAGAGACCAGCCCAGGTTACCAATAACCCCAGTATTACGAATATCCGTGTGAATTTCTGCTGAGGCGTGGGAGGTGGGAATTTGGCAAACTGTTTAGCAATGCTTATCTCTTGCATAGTGGGAGTATATGTATATGCGTTAATAAAACTATACTCAATTTCCCAACTTCCACTGAAATCGATATGACCAGTGGTTGAAGGATCGAGAGTAAGGGATTTCCCTTTCATCAGATTTGCCCGTTTTAAGTCATCTATCCCCAATTCCTGATTATCTTTTATGACGGTAACGCTCATATCATCACGCAGTTTCAGTTTAAAAGATGAACCTATTTTGGAGATCAGATTATATCTTCTGGGAAAGGCTTTATCAAGAATCTGCCAGAAAAGATCTCTGTCATTTCCAATATAGAATTTGTTGGTAAAATCCCGTTTGTGCCTGGCAACATCCAAAACTTTATCTTTATATTTCAATTTTAAATTCAATACTTTATCAACCATAGGCACCTCTTATAATCCCAGGACTTCATCTTTGTCATCTGTGTGAATTGCTGAGAAGTAGATGTTGGCAAAGGAGGCCTGGGCACTGAATTTAATAAACTCCGTTATATACAAACAGGGTAGATCCTTATCTGCCTGGATCAGCAAACAGGGTTTACTGTTACTGGAAGTAATTGCCCTTGCTTCCATTTGCAGTAAGCGGAGCAGGGAATTCCGGATATCTGCTCTATTCAAGAAATCCTGAACGGATCCCACTTCCATACTCTCTGTTCCGTAGAGTATTTTGTCGGGATATATTTTGAGATAAACTGCCTTACCACTTTCGATCAGATCATTTGTGGTGACGACCGTTGGCAGGAGCATGCCCTCCGGAGCGTTTTTCTGTGTAGAGTCCATTGATATATTCTTGATCATAAAAACCAGCAGGATAGTTAGAATATCGATCAATGAAGTAATGTTAAGGTCCTTTGTTTTGTTACCTCTTTTTCTGCTTTGGAATTTGCCGCCGCCAGCACGGTTAACCTTAACAGATAGTATATTCATAATCTGCTCCTATTTAGCTTTATAAAACTTAGTTGCTGAGGTCAGATATTTGATATTAGGAAAATTATTGCTTTTACAGATATCAATTGATCTAAGCAGCGTATCAAATTTTACTGATGGATCGGGAAGAAGTTCGACCGTTCCCTGGTTTTCGTTACTCTTCTTTAAACGAGAAATATTCTCATCCAGAGTAAAATAATCGTATGTACCGACAGATAATTGAGGAATCGTAATGATCTTTTCAATTCCCTCTACCATGATCTCGAACCGATCAGGCAGCAGGGCAAGTGTAATAACTTTAGGAATTTCCTCTTCAGATTGTTCTTGTGCTTCATCAGCTCCACCACCTCCGGCAGATTCTGTAGGAAGAGTGATCTCAATCATTGCCAGATGAACTGTTACCATTATAGTCATTAACATGGGAATAATAACTATGAACAGATTCATTATTGGAATCAGATTCGGTTCTCTAGTTTCATTTTGAGAACGTGATCTGTTCTTGGATGGACCGTAAGCCATAAGACTAATCCTTCATTGAATAGGTAATCTGATTAATCGCTTTTACACTGAACTCATCAATATCATTGATAATTTTATCTGCTCTGGATTGCAAACCACCTTTGATCAGCATAGTTGGAATTGCAACAATAAGTCCATAGGCTGTGGTTCCCATAGCCATGGAAATCCCTTCAGTTAGAAGTCGGCTTTTCTCAGCTTCAGGCGCATTGGCCAGTGAGTCAAAAGCAGCAACCAGGCCGAAGATCGTTCCCAAAAGCCCCATAAGTGTAGATATTTGAGCAATAATATCGAACCAGAAAAGACCGCTTTCTACCTTTGGAATTGACTGCAGACCGGCTTCATCAAAAGAGTTTTGTAAATGCTGTTTCAACTCTATCCCTTTTTTACCGGATTTAATGCCGTCATTATAACCCAGAAGACCATTCCAGAAGATAAAACCCAGCGTGGTTTCCTTGAACTGAGCACAGATACGAATTGCCTCTTCTATCTGGTTATTTTTGATATAGCCTTTTAGTTTAAGATAGAATTGTTGAGTGTTCAATTTCTCTTTAATGGTGAGCTGCCAGTATTTGATAATCGCCAGGATAATCACTACGATCAGCAAAAAGGAGATGATGTACATGAAAACACCACCATTAATAAACATTTCTACAACATTCACAGCAGCTGAAAGACTGCTTACACTAAAAAGTAAAACAATTAGCAAAAAAACCTTCAACAGATTATTTTTCATTCCCTTCCTCCCCTAATATAATAACTTATTCGATTTTTTAAATTTATCAATAACACTCAATTTCATATCAGTTTCCAGATTTGTATCCTTACGCGGCATAATGGAAGAGTTATCCGGTTTCCTGATCTCAACTTTTGTCTCTTCACCTAAGGCACTTTTTACTGTTTTAACATTACCCAACTTCTCTGATCTTACAGGTGCCTGACCTAATAATGCTACAGAGATGATCAAAACAAACAATAGTACAAATATTAATTTCTTCATCTTTCTCCTCTATCTTAAAGTTGAACTCAAGCTTCAAACTAAAAAGCTATCATTTCTTTTACTCTGTCAACTTCTTTTTTGCGCGGTAGTTCATTTCAAAGATAACACCCTTATACTCCATGCCGCCATCTACTTTGATTTCAATGGTATTTATTCCGGGTACAAGCTCTTCAACAGCATACTCAAATGGTAGAATTTTTTTCAAACGATCATCAATCACAATACCTCTCTTCTCAACTATCAACTTGTTATTTATCCAGATCGTAATTGTATTTTGACCAATACATTTCAGGCTGGCATTAATAACTTCTCCTGATATTTCAACCTCTTTCTTGAAAATTACCGTTTCGACATTGTGTGAATCTATCACGGGATACCAGATGTCTAAAGCCTCGCTATCTTCCATTCCATACATCTGAGCTTTAAAGAATTTGAAGTTAGAGCCATTAGCCAGCATCCACTCTTTTCCCGAATCAGTTGCGATTGAATCATCCACAGTTTCTGAGTAATTCAGTGTATCTGCTGTACTTATTTTTGTCCACTCAGAATCCTCTTTCCTAGTCAGCCAGCTGAAATCAGAGACAAGTGTAAATTGTTCTGTAGTTTTATGAAATTCCATTTTCTCTTGATCAAATTGCAGAGAAAGTTCTGCTGTGAAGATTGCAGCTTTATCACTTGTAACACCAGCAGGAATTTTAAAGATAATACTGTTTTTACCACTAGCAAGATAGAGAGAAGTAGAAAGATTGTATTCAGGTAATAACTGATCACCAACAGAGACAAACTCCTCTTTCATTACAGCCTCTTTCTCAACCAGTTTATTATTTATGTATATCTCTAAAGGTTGATCGAAGGCATAAGAAATTTGCAGTAGTTCCGGTTTGATCTCAGCTTCAATATCTTTCTTGATAAAGGTGGCAAATGTATCACTCACAACTATTACATAAGCAGAATCAAAAGCTGTCTGCTCGGTGGCAATGCTGACATTTTTCCAGATCGCATAGTTGTATTGGGTTAAAGAAAGATCGGTGATCGGTTCTTTATTACTCATCCAACCATAATTCGTATAATAATATTCATGGATCTTAGGCTTCTCAATACCCAGGTCAACCAGACGGTTATATGTTTTCTCAACCCATTCATCAGAGTAGTCCTTTCCTGTGGAGAACGTTGTTAGAATAGTCTTATATATCTGAACAGCTTTTTTTAAGAAATTCAGCTGGATCTGACTTCCATTGTTCAAAATAGTATTTTTGTACTGCTTCTGCTGAACCGGGTTCTCCCTCATCTGATCATTATTCAACTGATTGGAAATATCCAAATACTTCTGAATTTGGATAGAGACAACCTCAGCAGCATAATCATAGGTTAAGGCTGCTACATAAAGCGCTTCTGTCCTGTCAATAGTCTTCAGTTCGTATTGATTACCCTCCTGAATAAGGGCAATAATTTTTTCTTTCTCAACATCTGCCATTTCCAACAGTTTAGGAATTCTTCTATTACCCTCAACCAGATGTTTTTTCCACTCAGTAAGTTCATTTACCCTGATCAGGTCGTCAGGAGATCTATTAAGGAAATCAAGGTGAACAGCATCAACTTCGGTGTGAAATTTATCTCTGAAAGTAGCATAATTATTATAATATTCAAAGTTATCGTAAATCGCATCAGTCGGAAGAGAAAGTCCCTCTGCCAGATAGTGTTTATCTAATTTTTCGAATTCTCTGATCTTCTCGTGCATCAGTTCATACTGTTCTGCCACAAAGAAACTATCAACTTCTGCCTTGATTTTTTTTAGTTTGTCAGCAGCAACTTTGACCAGCAGATCAATAGTCGGATCTTTTTTATATAGGTAGGATGCTAACTCTTCAAATTTTTTATCTTCACCCCGGTCATTATAGATTTTGGCAACATTGACCAGAAAATCATTAGTTTTGGCATGGTTCGGATAGAGTTTATCGAACAGCAGACTCAATTCAACGATCTTGTTTTCATTTTCAAGTTCTGCATAGATCCTATAACCATTAAGGAAGATGCTCTCTTTACTGTCTTCACCAATATCTAATCTGACAGAATCATCGTGAAGTTGCAGGTACATCTCAGCCGCTTTCTCTTTATCATTATACTGCTCACCCTCATAGAAGCCTATGATCTGAAGTCGCAGTTTGTAAGCTTCATTAGATTCTTTGTATTTATTGATAAACTGCTTACGCAGCCCCTCGCTCTGGCTCCAGTCCTTTAAGGAATCTGTGATCGTCCAAGCACTGATATAAGCTGCAAGAACGTCATTCTTACTCTCTTTTCTGGAAGCGATTTCCAGATAGAGATCGATCGCCGTTTGATTCTGACCTGCTTTCTGATAGCTCTCGATAGCGTTAACCATAAAGCTGACACTTCTATCCGGATCTATGTTTTCCAACTCTTTAGAGAGTCTTAAATATTCCTGAGCTGCAGTTGCAAAGTCTGCAGAATCGGCAAAAGTGGTAGCTTTAGCCTGTATGGTAGCCAGAATATTATTATTAAAGTTCTCCTTTTCATCGGCAGAAGCATATTGGGCAGCTTCACGATAGAACCGTTCGGCATCGTCATAATTATTTCTGCTCTGGCTTATTTCAGCCAGACGTGAGTAAATCACCTTTTTCAGATCGTTTTCGATCTGATATTGAATGACCTTTTCAAAATCGCTAAAGGCTTGATCAAACTCTTCTTTATTATAATGCAGTTCTGCCCGTTGGTAGATGATCCTGATAAGCTCTTTTTCAGCTTGGTTTCCCTTACCTTCAAAACTAGTCAGAAAATCTTGATACTCGCTGGTGGCAGCAATAAATAGGGAATCCAGACCTGCGCGGTCTAAATGAAGATCTCTGGTCGTATCAATAAAGGTCTGTTGTTCAACTGTACTATCAAGAATAGCATAAATTCTCTCATAGTTATAGAACTTTGTCTCTTGATAGTTAAAAATCTTCGGAAATTCTGGGTTGTTCTCGATAAAATCTGTAATGTTATCGATCGTTTCTAAATAGAGTCTGGGATCCTGTGAATTTTCCGCCAGCTCCTGACTGAAATCAACTACACTTTTATTGATCTTACTGGCATACTCTTCAGTATCGAATTCTTTAAATTTACGATAATTTTCAACCAGATCTTTATACTGATGATAGTCAGCTTCGTCCTTTGAGGTTGCAAAAATATTGTAATATTTCGGTTCCAGGAATTCATAGGCAGCTTTGATGATCTTCAACTGCTCTGTAATATCTTCATCCTGGTTAGTTTGATACCAGACCGAATCAGCTCTGAATTCAGTTGTAAGGCGTTTATACTGATCAACAATAAGTTCTTCGGCAGGCACACCTTTTCTGGTGCGACCGGCATTATTTTTATAGATGGTCACTATCGAATCAACCATAGAAGGAGATGCTTTACAGCTGGGATACAAAGTGATGTAAGCATTGTAGAGGTCAGCAGCCTGCATGGGAGCATTATATCTATGCTTTAATTTAATTGATTTTAATAATATCTCTTTACCGTATACATCAGAAACAAAGGTATGGAAGATTTCTTTTGCCTTACTGGCTGCTTTTGAGTATTGGACAAAATCGGTTTCATCATATTCGATCAGACTGAAGGCAATATTTTCAATAGCATCAGCCTCGAAGAAAGTTGTTTCTATCTCCAGAGAGTCTGTATCAAGAATCTCCAGGATCGCGGTAAAATCCTCTATTGCATTGGTAAAATCACCCATGGTGAAATTTGTCCAGGCGCGCTGGAAGAGACCATAATTTTGTAGTTTATCATCTTCCTGCTGGGCTACTTTATCGAAATATTCTACCGATTTCTGAAAGTACTTTTGAGGAGTACGGGCATCCAGTGCCAATTCAAAGTAGATGATTCCCAGTCGATAAAAAGCCTCAGTATAATATATTGATTCCGGAAAAGTTTCAAAAAGCTCTGTATATGAATTGATAACATACTCAAGGCTCTCTTCAGTTAAACGTAGTGAGTCCGGCCAGTTCATAACCAAATTGATATTATTTTGTCTGGCTAGATTACGCTTATCAACTTCTGATCTGAACCCATAAAAGCCAATATTATATAATACTACATCTTTAAAGAGAAAATTCTCATCAACCAGCAGAACTTTCTGATAAAATTCAGTTGTGATCTGCGGGTCGTTAATATTTATTTCAGTACTCATTTCGGCTAAGTTAAAATAGAGGGTCGCAAGTCCGGGAGAGTCTGGATTATCGGCAACAAATCGCAGCGTACGGTCATAGACCTCTTTTTTATAATTGACTTTCTCTTGATATTTTTCCGTCAGTTCATTATTAAGATCTGATGATGGTGTCACATTAGTTTGAGCTGCAAGTGTAGAGATGCTGAGCAGAGCAACTAAGAAAAATATGAAGAATTTATTATTATTATTCATTTCTTACTTTTTCCTGAAATTCTTTGTACTCATCATCCATTATCTGGGTTTGTTTAAAGAGGATACTAAGTAAACTGAACTGATACTGTTCAGTGGCAGAAGTTACTTCACTCATCAATTCAGATAATGTGTCATCATAGATGAATTGCAGTCCTTCGAATTCCGCAATTAAGATCTCCTTTTCATTACTCAATCTTTGAGCTATCATTTTATTGAAATTCTTGATCACATCTTTTTTCAGAGCAAGCAGTTCTCTTTTGTTACGATAAATGGCAAATGCTTCGTCTTTGATCAAATCCTGAAAATCTTCAGATGGTTTTCCCTTGAACATATATTGGGCTATAACTTCAATTGATTCTAGATTTTCATCTATACTTTTTTGGGAATTCCGAATTGAGGGCAGCATATCTTCATGATTATTTTGGATAGCTATCTGTTCGATC
>JAQICU010000271.1 GCA_027858325.1 Candidatus Cloacimonadota bacterium | reverse complement strand
ATGTCATGGAACCGCTCATAAAGCTGGAAGGAGGGTTTGTTCATATATTGCAAAACTTCCGGACTGATATGTTCCGGTGCCAGTTTGAGAAGCCCGCTGGTATGATATTTAGCAACTGTTTTTATGTAATCAATATCTTTTAATGCAAGATCAAACCTGATACCTGACGAGATAAATGAATGTTTGACCTTTCGGAGTTTCCTCACTTCATTTAGAAGTTTTTTATGTTCAGAATGAGAAGTATCCAGATGGGAACATATCTCAGGAAAAAGACAGGAAGATATTTTACAGGTTTCACTTATCCCCAGCTTACAGCTCATGCCATACATATTAGCCGAAGGTCCGCCAATATCGCTGATAGTACCTTTGAAATTTGGATCTGCAGCGATGGTCTTAATCTCTTTTATTATCGAGCTTATACTACGTGATCTGATCGTTTTGCCTTGATGCTCACCAATTGCACAAAAATGGCACCCGCCAAAACAGCCTCTATGCGCAGTTACAGAATCTTTGATCTGGGTAAAAGCCGGAATTTTTTGTCCTTTGTAATCAGGATACGGCTTACGTGTGAACTTAAGATCATAAACTTTATCAAGTTCTATTGTAGATAAAGATTTTGCCGGTGGATTGTGAATTAGATAACTTTTTGCAAATTTTTGAATGAGAACTTTATCACGGAAATCATTCCTGAATATTTTATGCATTTTTAGGAAGTTATCTTTTGAAAGATCTGCGGAAAATTCCGGCAAAACAACTGCACCTTCAATCTCTTTCCCCATTACAACAGTTCCGGGGATATTGTTCATTTCCTTTATATCTTCACCGTTATCAATCCTTTCAGCGATCTCATATATTGTTCTTTCCCCCATTCCGTAAACAATGATGTCTGCTCTGGAATCGAAGAGTATTGAATTGCGTATCTTATCGCTCCAGTAATCATAATGCGGCAAACGACGCATACTGGCTTCAACTCCGCCCAGAATAACCGGTGTATCCTTATAAATCGATCTGACTTTCTGAGTATAAACAATTGCAGCTCTGTTCGGACGTAATCCACTTTTTCCACCGGGTGAATATGCATCTTCCGAACGGATTTTCCGCATTGCAGTATAATGGTTTATCATTGAATCCATATTTCCTGATGAAATTCCAAAGAATAATCTGGGACGTCCGAGTTTTTTAAAATCAGCATCACTTTGCCAGTCCGGTTGGGAAATAATGCCTACTTTATAACCTTCTGCTTCCAGGGATCTGGCAATGATAACGGGACCAAAGCTGGGATGATCAATATAGGCATCACCGGTAATAATGATGATATCGAGTTGTTTCCAACCTCTGTCTTTAAAATCTTGTTTGGATGTTGGTAAAAAGTTATTCATAAAAAAAGCGACGCTTTAGCGCCGCAAAAATTGTAATTACCAGATTAGGGATTTAATCTGATAATATTGATTGCTTGAGTTCCTCTATCGGTTTCGATTGTATCAAATTCTACTTCCTCACCCGGGATGAGTGTTTTTCTACCCAATTCAGATACTGTCACTATTGATTTCCAGTGAACGAAAAATTCTTGTCCCTCAGCTGTAATAACAAAACCATAACCTTTTCCTTCATCAAACCATTTTACAGATCCCTTCATTTTTTTACATCCTTTTTTGTTTTTTTACAATTTCTATTTACTACCAAATAAAGCAAGTGATTTTTATACAATGACCTTTGAATAAAAAAACTGGCAAACAAAAGTCCACCAGTTTTACAGGTGATTAACCACCCACTATCTTGTGTGTATCAATATTTATTTAAGCAGAATACATTTCTTCACATCTATTGTGGAATTATCAACTTCCAACTTATAGAAATATATTCCGGAACTTGCTTGTTTCCCATTATCGTCAGTACCATTCCATTGTATATTTTGCAGACCCTTTGTTCTAAATTCTGCATTTGCCAAAACGCGTACTTTCTGCCCACGAACATTATAAACATTCAGATCAACTTTACTTTCCTGCGGAAGACTGAACGAGATATTTGTATCTGGGTTAAATGGATTAGGATAGTTTTGGTTAAGAACTGAGATTGCAGGTATGATGGTTAGATCTTCTGCATCAGTTAACACTTCATTGTCACCGTAATAACCTGTTCGTCTGTAATTGCCACGATAAGTTGACCAGGGTATTTTAGTTCCTTTAGGTAATTTACAATCGATGATAAGAGCACCGCCAATAGTGCCTGAGATAAAGTCAAAATCACCATCACCATCAATATCTTCAACACTTGCTGGACCATAGGCACTAATATCAACTGTAACAGGAGCAAATTCTACTTCAGTTCCATCATTATGAAAAGCGTAGAAATCATTGGCTACTGTAAAGCAAACCAACTCAACATTATCATCATTATCAAGATCAACTGCCAGTGGTGGATTCGATACTAACTTTGAAATATCTACAGGCCAACCTGGTAATAAGTTACCATCTTGATGTATAATGTGAAATTCTCCATTAATTGTTGTGAAGGCTATATCCAATTCTTCATCATTATCAAAATCTGCTGCAATAGCAGATCCGGCAACTTTTGAATTCAATGCTTGCGTAACAAGGATTTCACCAGTTGGACTGATAATGTACAGGTTATCATCAACTGTGCCGATCACAATTTTTTTATTATCAAGCACAATAGGAGCAGTAGCGGAGAAATCAGAAAGCGCAATTGGGAATCCTTCGATGTTCTCACCATCATCTCCGAACACATATAGATTTTCATCGAGTGTTGAGATCAATATTTCGCTTTTCCCATTATTATTAAGATCTGCTGAAGCCATATCGCGGAAAAGGGTCATTGGAAGTTCCACCGGAAAATTGGGAAGCATATCTCCATTATTATCGAACACCGACAGTTTATTATCAAGGTCGAAGGTTACAATATCCATCTCATTATCTCCATTCACATCTGTTATCATTGGAGTGAGTAGATTCTGAGATTCTACAGAACTGTAAAAAACTTGTGAACCGGAATTATCCAAAGCATAAATATTTCCACCTCTATCAGCTATGATGATCTCTTTAATATCATCATTATTGATATCTCCATACGCTGTACTTTTCCAGATATTATATTCCCCTCCCAACCATGGGAATCCGTTCACCATTTGTGCATCGGAATGGAGCATATTAATATTAGATTCTGCATCAACCATAAGAATATCCTTCTCATTATCACCATCAAAATCACAGATTATAGAATTTGCTAAAACCTGAATACCAGCTGACCATGGCCAATTCTGCTGAAAGAGCGACACTTCAAATTCCATTGTATAATCTTTCTCAAATAAACCACCGCCACTTACAGGGGCAGTAATATGCAAAGTATAAATGTAAGTATCATAATTGCAGTCCTGTGGAGTTTGAATGATAAATGAGGGACCGGTTACAGTAGTTCCGACCGGAATATTTCCAAATTCAACTGTTCCATTAATAACTTCAATTGTATCATCTTCAAATGTAATAGTAGCTGAAACATTTTCTGCATCAGCCCAACCTTCCATATTTTCCAATTCTATGAATACCTCTATCTGTTCTCCCGGGTTCGGAGTGTTGTCATTATCGCCATATAAAGAGTCATCATAAAGTACTCCCACCGGATGGATATACGGGAAAGAGCCGTTAGCGTATTTTACTTCAACAGAAGGATCACCCAATATTACAAGTTCATAATGTACCCATCGCATTACGCCATTACTCAAAGCCATATTTACAAGTTCTACCCGTGATTGGGATAATGATTTTCCCAATTGACGCTGATCATCATTGAACATAGCTTCAAAGAAAGCTATATCGTAATACTGTGAAGGACCATCCGTATTTCCAGGACTGTACCAGCCGTATCTTGTATTCCCAATAAAAGCATATAAACCATGCTCGGAAATCACCAAATTTTCCCCAATACACTCGCTTGAGAAACTTGTTGCTTCATCAAATGCAGCAGGATAACATCCTTGAGTGTAGGCAAAACCATAATTTGTATTTGTATATGTATTTACATAACTTGAAGTCTGACCAAATACAATATTCTCATTTGAGTGTCCCATATGATTGATCACAGCAAGACCACCATTAATTGCATCACGAACTGTGTCGGAACTATAAGTTCCTTCACGCTGGTAAAGTCTGTTTACATGATAATCTTCTTCCAAACTTGGAGCCAGAAAAGCAACTTCATCTTTATAATCTCCACCCCAGGTTAAGGGACTGTTGTTCAAGTTCTCTCCAATTAATACAACGATATCATCACTAACGGTTTGATTATCCACATAGAAAGAGGTTTTATTGAAAACATTTTCGAACTCCTCTTGTGTTTCAGCCGAGATCCTGCCGACAGAAACTTCCGGGATCAGATCAACATTATCTGCAACTTCACCGTAAACTCCGTTTCCATTTCCATCCCAGAGATTATCCAGACATCCATAATAAAGATCACACGGCATATTGTAGTCATAAGTCCCCCATCCCGTATCTATAAATACAGTACGGATCGGGATAATCTCATCATCACCACCAAGAAGAATATATTCCAGTGGAGTGGAAGTTCCGGAATAAGTTACGTAGGCATCAATAATGAAATTCTTGATCTTTTCCTGATCATTTTCACCTGTATATTCAGAGTAAATATCGGAAGTAAGAAATGTTGCAGTAAGAACATCATGATCGTTTTTCCAATCTAGAAAATCCTGCAGGTAAACTTCTCTCTCAGCATCAGTGATAACTATCATTGTGTAGGGATCAGACGGATCAACGAGCGTACGGCTCGAATTGGAATATGTCTTTTTATAATTACGTACAGCTTCAGGATTGATGATCATTTTCTCCAGATCAGTCTTATAATTTTCTATAATCATCTTGTTCTGAGCATCATAAACATCTTTATCGGATACTGAATTAATTGTGATCTCAGCAGTTTGGTACCATTCAACAGCTTGCCTTACAGGATTGAATTTATAGGGATATACATTGATAATTACGAGATCATATCCTTTAACTCTTTGTGTTCCCAATAATTCATAATTCATTTCGGGGAAGTTAGCATTCCTAGAATAAATTGCCTGATCTTTTGGTGTATTATCTGGTGTTGGTTGTGATATCGGCTGCATCTGTCTGACATGATCAATATATTTGTTACCTTTCATTTCTGTAAGATCAGTAAATTCCACATTTATGGAAGTTAGCTTCTGCCCCATTGGCAACAGAACCTTAACCGGAACAAAAGGTATTGCCGGCTGACCCGGATCCATGATTTGTGGAAGCTCATTTTGAAATGAATTTCCTAGTATAACCGGGTCTTCAATTTTTAGATCTATCGCTGACATTAGTATTGGAAATATTAAAATTGCTAATATTATTATTTTTCTCATTCTATTCTCCTATTTATACATTTATTTAATCTGTTTAGAAGCAATTTATGAGCCAAAAGTACGTCAAGTAAATAGTTGTTAGTATGTAATTAATTTGAATTTCTTCGGAATGGTTGACAACAATAATCAAATAAAAAAAATGTTCACGTCGGGATGTAGCGCAGTTCGGTCAGCGCGTTCGGTTCGGGACCGAAAGGTCGGAAGTTCAAATCTTCTCATCCCGACCAATTTTTACCTTGCGAAGGTTATGCAGCTATCAATACATCTTTACCCTCGAAAGGTTAAACATTAATTTAACTTAAACACATTTAAAAGCCGAAAGGTCGTCCCGATGAATTAAAAAAATGGATTGAGTTAGATAAAAAAAGGGAAGAGTAATTTACTCTTCCCCATAAATCATTTCTTAAAGAAATTATTTAACAGAAAATGATCTCTTAGATTTTAATACATTTGGAGGAATTATACATCCACCTGGTTCTAGTTCGAAATTAATTGTAACATCGTCAGTTAATTCAATATCTTCGATCCTAACTGAAGGATAGATGCCTGGTTTGTTAGCGACTCCATCATATACACCGGTTTCCAAGTCTGTGATTTCATAGTATCCGTTACTATCAGTTGTTACGCTAATAGCAGTGCAACCACCATTACCACCACCGCCATTTCCACCGCCGCCGCCGTTTCCACAACCACCGGTAGGAATAAATTTTACATTAGCCCCTTCGATAGCTTCACCTGTAGTTGCAGCTGTAACATAACCATCAACTGTGATAGCAAACATTAGTGTAGTAGTTAGTGTAATCAATGTAAGTAACATAATTGTTTTCTTCATTTCTTAATACCTCCTTTTTTTTTACTATGAAAAATATATGCATAAAGTATTCCAATAATTTCATTAACTGTGGGAAATATTCAAACGGGGGATAGTTATTAACGTAATATATTGTGGATATTGAATATAGCTATTGTTTTCAGTGTCATTCTTGACAATAATTATCAATTTAAAAAATGTTTATATTGGGATGTAGCGCAGTTCGGTCAGCGCGTTCGGTTCGGGACCGAAAGGTCGTCCCGACCATAACCTGTTAAAGAATCTTTCATATTGACAAATAGTTTCAAAATTTCAATTTCGGATAGTAGTTTAGTTTTCAAAGACAATAAATAAACGAGTGGAGTGGATATGAAGAAACTATTATTTTTACTTATTTGTTTTTTATGTGTTTCATCAATAATTAATGCTCAATGGAGCAATGATCCGGCTCAGAACAACGCAATTTGCGATCTGGGTGGTGAGCAGGCAATTCCAAAAGTGGTAACAAGTTCAACCGGTGATACTTACATCGGATATTTTTCTAATGATTCCGGTAATTATGATGTAAGGTTGCAAAGGTTGGATTCGCAGGGAAATGAATTGTGGGCTCAGGATGGAATTGTAATCAGTGATAATCCAGCTATGAGCTGGCTTACAGATTGGGATATGACAGTTGATGATGATAACCATGCAATTCTCACATTCCAGGATATCAGAAACGGCGGCAATAATAATATTTACGCTTATCGAATTGCACCGGATGGATCTTTTATTTGGGGAGAAGATGGTATAGAACTTTCCAATTCTGCGGCTTTCGATGTCTCACCAAAAGTTTGTATAACTTCAGCCGGGTATGCAGTTATCACATGGCAGTCAGACGATGCAATCATCTTGCAGAGAATTTCTAGCAGTGGTACACTAATTTGGGGTCCGAATGGAATTACATTGAGTTGTGCTGACACCTACAGTTGGCCACAGCCTTTTGCTGTGGAAGATGATCATATCTTACTGAAATTTTTCCATGATTCAGGAGCGTATCCCATGACGATCCGCCACTGTTACATACAGAAATATGATAATGATGGTAATGCGGCGTGGGCAAGTGATACTGTAGTTTCTAACGCAGGCGGCATTTCTGCCTGGACACAAGTATTTCCAATTGAATCAGATGGAGCTGATGGATGCTTTATTGCCTGGCATGATGACCGTGATAATAATATGGATGCCAGCAGTTTTATTCAGCACGTTAATAGTGATGGTTCTGTTGGATTTACAGCAAATGGAGTTGAACTTTCCACTCAAGTTTCCAGAGAAAATTATTATCCACAAATTGCTTTTAATTCTAATCCATGGGAACTTTATACTTATTGGATGGAAACCGACAGTGATCAGAATCAGCGTGGACTTTACGGACAGAAACTTGATGCTGAAGGAAATAGGTTATGGACGGATAATGGAAAAACAATCATCGAGCTTTCAGCTACAGGTATCATACCAATAGATGCCAGGCAGGCAAATGACGATGTGATTGTATGTTATGAAGAATCACCTGATGTAGTTAATGCTTACGTTAAAGCAACTCGATTAGATGCCGATGGTGAATTTGTCTGGGATAGTGATTTTGTAACTTTGTGTTCTGTAGCATCAAGTAAAGTTCATTCTGAAGGAAGTTATTTTGTAAACAACCAAATAATATGTACCTGGGAAGATGACCGCAATGGAGCAAATGATATTTATGCTCAGAATATTACTTTTGATGGACTTCTTGGTATAGTAGATACAGGTACGATAGAAGGTTCTGTTAGTCTCATTGGTGGAATTGGCAATCTGATGGAAGTTGATGTGACCGCAGGTAGTTTTACGGTTAATCCTGATATCAATGGTGATTATTCCATGTCTATTGTTACCGGTACATACGAAGTAACTGCAAGTTTGGAATATTATACTCCTCAAACAATAAGTGATGTTGTTGTTACTGAAGGCAGTGCTACAACAGGAATTGATTTTACCTTAAATTGGATTCCTGTGTTTAATCCACCTCAAAATGGAAATGTTGATCCGAATACTGGGCATGTAACCTGGGATCCACCAGAACCTTATCCTGGCGCAGAACTTATTGGATACAATATTTACCTTGATGGTGTATTTTTGGAATTTATTACTGAAACCAGTTACCAATTGGAAAATCTCATTGTTAGTTTGCAATATACTGTTGGAATTACTGCGGTATATGAAGGTGGCTTTGAATCAGATTTTGTTACTTTAGATTTCATATATATAGGAGGAACTGGTGTCGGAAACAATATCATTGCTGTAACGGAATTAAAAGGTAATTATCCCAATCCATTCAATCCGATTACAAATATAACTTATTCTATTAAAGAAGCTGGAAATGTAACACTGGAAATTTACAACTTGAGAGGACAACTTGTTAAAACACTTGTTAACAAAGTAAATGGAGTTGGTAATTTTACAGCGATCTGGAATGGTACTGATAATTCCGATAAACCGGTTTCCAGCGGTGTTTATTTCTACAAAATGAAATCCGGCAACTATACATCCACTAAGAAGATGATTTTGATGAAGTAAAAATTTATTTCTGATAAAAGCCCTCCGGCAATTACCGGAGGGCTTTTATCTTTCACTTAAACATTACTTCAAATCTTACTAACGGTTTCTTCGTTCATCTTCTTTTCGACGCTCCCTACTATTCAATTTCCAAAGTGAAGAATCAAAAACATTCTGTTTCCGTCTGTCAATTAACCTGAAAGTATGCCTTCTATCTGCAAACAGATCATTTTTGTTTTGTACTTTCTCAATCATTTTCATTTCAATATTAATCGGTGTGCCGATTTCAATAGAATTATAGAGTAGGACAATATCATCGTTCTTCATTCTAATACAGCCATGAGATGCAGGGGTTCCAATTTTGCTTTCAGCCGGTGTTCCATGAATCCAGATCCCTCTTTCGTAAGAATCTATTTCACCACCTTTATTAATACCTTTTTCCATTCCTTCTAATTTAATTATTCGAGTCGTTATCAAGTCCTCTTCATAGGCTTTCATATCATTAATTTTAGCGATTTCTTTAGTGAATTCACCAGCCTTGAAAATAGAAATTGTGGGAATATGATCTCCTATTTTCTCTTTGATCAAATGATAACCTAAAGGCGTCATATTGCTTCCAGCTTTATTTCCAATACCAAATTTGGAAGTTGAAATTGAGTATTCTGCAATTTCACAATTATCCTGGATCAATATTAATTTTTGATCTTTAATACTGATCAATATTACTTTCTCATATTTTATCATAATTCTTCTCCTATCTCTATTACACTAATTTAAATAATTTATAATATTTCTTTTTGTTTCGTTACAATTTGTAAATAAAATTCCATCAATTCCCATTTCACCAGCACTCAATATATTCTCCTGTTTATCATCAATAAATAAACATTCCTCAGGATTAAGATCGAACATTTTTAAAGCACGTTCATAAATTTCTTTTTGGGGTTTTACTGAATCCAATTCATACGATAGCATTAGATTATCTTCAAAGAAATGAAGTTCAGGAAATTTCTTCCATACAGTGGAAAAATGGAGTTCATCAGTATTGGATAATACATATACATTATAGTTTTCTTTTAATTCACGGGCATAGTCAACTAGTGGCGTAAGCCCTGTAAAAACGCTGCACCAGACTCTTTCAAAATCTTCAATAGAGTGTTCAAATTTATAAATATTCTTCAATTTTTGATAGAATTCTTTCCGCGTAATTCTGCCGGACTCAAACTCTAGAACCGGAATAGTTGAATCCATCAAAGTTTTCATCTCGGGTTTATAATCCAATTCCTTGTAGAATACATCAAAATTGTAATCAACTAAAACCTTACCCAGATCAAAGATGATATTCTTCACTATCTCTCCAGTATCATTGTTACAGGACCATCATTTAATAATGTAATATCCATATGCTTACCGAATTTCCCAAGTTTTGGAATAATGCCGTTCATCTTTAAAGCTTCAGCAAATTTGAGATACATCTTCTCCGCTTTATCCGGTTGAGCTGCATCTAAAAAATCGGGTCTGCGACCCTTTTTACAACTTCCATAAAGCGTAAATTGTGATACAAGCAAGATCTCACCATCAATATCTTTAAGTGAGAGATTCATTTTGTCCTGTTCATCTTCGAATATCCTTAATTCAACTGCTTTTTTTGCTAACCATTCAATTTGAGTTCCATTATCCTCTTTTGAAATACCGACTAAAATAAGTAATCCTTTTCCAATCTTAGATATTTTTTTTCCATCAACTTCCACTTTGGCATGTTTTACACGCTGAATTACTAATTTCATCTATTGATCCAAATAATTATTTGGAAAAAGGATTCTCTCAATTGTTTCAATAATTATATGAAGAACTGTGATATGAATTTCCTGAATTCTATCAGTTGTTTTACCCGGAGCAATAATTTGCAGATCACATTTGCCATTTAGTTTTCCACCATCTTTACCCAATAATCCAAAAGTTATCATTTTCTTTTCTGCTGCTCTTTTGACAGCATTGATAATATTCTGCGAATTACCACTTGTAGAAATTGCGATTAAAACATCACCTTCACTCCCATAGGCTTCCACTCCTCTTGCAAATATCTCTTCAAAACCATAATCATTTGCAACGCAAGTTATATGTGACGGATCGGTTAGAGCAATTGCGGGGAGAGCACGACGCTCTTTACGAAATCTCCCGGTTAGTTCCTCAGCAAAATGCATCGCATCTGTTGTGCTGCCGCCATTACCGCAAATAAGCACTTTATTCCCACTATCAAATGCACTCGCAATCGTATTGGAGATTTGTTCAATTAACTTAATATTTTGTTTATCTGATGCAAAATCAGCAAAATTTTCTACTGTTTCTTTTTATTATAATTCAATATTTTTTTTCATGTGTTTACCTTTTCCTATTTCTGCTGAAAATTTAAACTCTATCTCTTCAACGTCAATAGGATTTTTCATTTCTTCCAAGAAATGCGCAAATATTAGAATTCTGCTTTCACCTCTACGCTAAGTTTATGAACCTGTTTTTCTTCCGGATAGCTATTTCCTGAATATTGCAGATTCAGTGAAGTATAGTTGCTCATACGATAGTCCATGTTTACGTCCCACTTGAAAATATTACCCTCTTTTTTATCGGCAAGGAAGCTCAAGAATCCGGAACCATCACGATAATTCCTTTTATAACTGGCTTTGGCAAAGAACCTGTATTTCCGCTTATAGAAGTAAGATGCCGATTCTTCAAATTCAAATGCACTTATCGTATATTGATTATCATTAGCAGCATCATTTCCTTTTTCATATGAGTAAGATACGGACGATTTTAGAGTGACATCCGAAGAAAGTTTGTTTTGAATATCAAGCTCTATCTCATCCAGATCCAAGTGTGAATTGTAATGTGAATCCTCTTCCCTCATGTGATCATAATGCAATTCCATATTTGTGTTTTCGAATGTTAATACACGTAATTCAGCATCCCATGTTTCCTGATCTTTCTTTGCTGTTTCTTCATTATAGCGGCTATCGAGAGTTTCTTCTAATTTATAGCCCAATTTGGAAGTTAGCTTTCTCTCCAAAATATCAAACGATAAGGATTGACGCAAAATTCTTCTGCCGTAGATCGTTGTTTCAGAATGCATTAAAACGTTAGGATTCAAAATGTAAACTGACATTTTGTCTTCTTCTCTTGAGTTTTCTGTTATCATTATATAAGTCTCAGTTTGGAATTTCTTGAGGAAAGAATTTGTAATCATTTTTGGTGTGAGATGCAGGGAAAGACTGGCATTAATTTCCACTGACATTTCAGGATTATCGTAATCTATCTGAATAACTTCCCAATCATAATCTCCCTGAAAATATCCCACAAAAAGTGTATCAACATCAAATGAGCCCGTATCTTCACCCACATATTGGAACTCTTTGATCTTTGGATAGAACTCGATATTCCTTAGTGAATAAGTGGAATTGATATTCACAAAATCCTTGAAGAACACATTTCGTGCTGAGATATCAGCTATATCAAAGTCATTGGTAATTTCTCGTTTATTATCTTTCACCTGCCTATGTGTGAGAGCAATTTTAACTCGATGTTTGACAGTATTCAAAAAAGTTTCAATCCCGAACGTGTAGGATGTTTCATCATGTTGGGTTATGTAATCTTGATTATCGCCTAATCGTTGATGATCATTTTTCAATTCTCCAAAAATTCGCGAAGTTATCCATTTCAAATTCGCAGTTTCAAGCTGAGTTTTCCACCTACTATTTCTCTCGATAACTTTACTATTCTCCGCAATCTCATATTCGTTATTGCGGTTAAAATAGTCCAATCCATAAACAAATTTTCCAAAACTGTATTTACTTTGCAAATCATGCTGTTCAATATTAGAATTCTGAATTTGCTGATCCTCTGTAGTTTGTTTTACAGAAAGATAGCGGTGATACAATTGCGGAAAGAAATTCTTTTGTTTGATATTAGAAGTTACAGAAATATATTGCTGATCTGCATAGTCAGCTATTTGCTTCTGCTTATAGATAATATGGGGAGAATATAATTCCAGGATATTCATGCTTATTTCAGCCGAATATTCTTCACTGTTCAAGCTATCAGGTAATTGTGTGAATTCGTGAGCATCAGCAGCACTTTGCAGTTGAGCAAAAGTGGCAAGATCTCCACCCAGTTTTTCATACATTAATTTCAAATCAGGATTTATTTTATCATAATCCGGGAACAAGCGAACACTAAACCTGGAAGCAAAATCATTATTGTCGTCATCATCAACATCTGAGAATGTATTCTTATCGTTGGAAGTGAATAACCCTTCTGCTGCTAAACTATAACTTTCACCTGAATATTTCAAGCTTAGATCGTAATTTAATTTACTCTGTGGCAGGGGAAGTTTTTTTAATGGTAGATAGCTTCCATTCCCTATACCAACATATTCGTAAAATGCTCCTTCAGAATTGTAATCGTAATCTCCATTATTGTTTCCCATGTATTCAAAATGAATGTTGAAATGCCCAACAATCGTGCTGTCACTGCCTACATAATAGTAATATAATTCGTCTTGAGAGAGCTCATATTCACCATCTTCAGCTTCTGATATCCCACTCACCCACGCTGTTTCATCACCTGCAGCTTCCAAAGCATTTATATCATCTTCAGAATAAGTATCCTGCAGAGGATTATTCCTGTCATCATTTTGGATTATTACATTACTGCTGATCTTGAAATCATCTGATACATTCACTTCCGATGAAGCAAGATACATGTTCTGATTATAATTTTCATCAGAATATTGAAATGTAACCCGAATATTACTTGTTGAAGAAATGAAATGCTGGTTGGAGAATGTTATGCCGCCTTCCGAGTAATCAATTGAATAATCTGTTCCTCGCTGCATCTGCTGTCCATTTAAGAATACTTCTTCCGAACCTGGAACTACTTGAACTCCAGATGTTCCCTCAACTGACAAGTAATAGGGACCCTGTTTAGCTTCGGTTCCATCAAATGAATCAGTTATCTTCTTACCTTTGGAAATTGCTAACGCTCCTGTTAGTTTATTATTCCCACTCCATCCTGCCTTCAATCCTTCAAATTTCGTTGAATATTTCATAAAGGATGAATTATCGAAATCCATTTCCAGATCACCGAAAGCAAGTTCATATTTTTCTCCATACAATCGAATAAATATTTTATCCAGACTGCTCAGTTCACGTGAATCCCCTTCCGGAGTTATGGGAGTTTGGCTGTCAGAAAGCTGCGCTTCAATGCTCATCTCATCGCTCAATTTCCCGTTGATCTTTAAGAACAGTGATTGATCCAGATCAAAATCTTCATTATTGGCAACCGATATGGAAATGGTTTTGCTTCCTGTAATATTCAGATCGGTATTGTCGTAAAATTGTTGTGAGCTTGCTCTGATCATTTTCACATCTGTCGTATCAGAAAATTCCTGCGTTTGGAAGAGATAGAACCGGTTTGCAAGATGTTGAGGATAGATGTAGTATTCAATTATACAATTACCTAAAGCTCTGTTAAAAGTGATAATTCCTTTTTTGTAGTCGATCTGGTATTCTTTACTACCAAAAACAAGCGAATCAATATAAATTTTTTCTGAATTTATAATTATAT